>JACQYL010000025.1:22500-113011 GCA_016208165.1 Deltaproteobacteria bacterium | reverse complement strand
GTCTGATGAGAAGGCTCAAAGCCAAACCATTTTGGTGGTAGGCGGTGGCATGAGCGGGATGACCACTGCGCTGGAAGCTGCGGAGGCTGGTCGTGATGTCGTCTTGGTGGAAAGAAATCCATATCTGGGCGGCCGTGTGGCACAGCTGACGAACTACTTTCCCAAGTTGTGTCCCCCTTATTGTGGGCTGGAAATCAATTTCAAGCGTATGCGGACGAATCCTCGCATTCGCTTTTTTACAATGGCCGAAGTGGAATCCATTTCGGGCTCCGAGGGTGCATTTGACGTAAAGATCAAAATCAACCCCCGCTATGTGAACGAAAAGTGCACCTGCTGCGGCGCCTGCTCGGAGGCGGTTGAGACCGAAATACCGAACCTGTTCAACTACGGTATGAACACGATCAAAGGAGCTTACCTCCCTCATGAGCTGGCTTTTCCCATGCGATATGTAATCGATCCCGAGGTGGCCAAGGGACCCGACGGTAAGAAAGCCGAGGAGGCTTGTAAGTACGGGGCCGTGGATCTGTCCATGGAGCCCAAAACCTTCGATTTGAAGGTGAGTTCCATTGTGTGGGCCACCGGATGGACGCCTTATGATGCGGCAAAAGTCGAATACTATGGATTCGGTGTGTACAAGAACGTCATTACTAATGTCATGATGGAACGCCTGGCCAACCGGAACGGTCCTACGGGAGGCAAAATCGTGCGACCGTCCGACGGCAAGGAAGTCAACAACGTAGCTTTTATCCAATGCGCCGGCTCACGCGACGAAAACCATCTCGCCTATTGCTCGGGCATTTGCTGCATGGCGTCGCTGAAACAGTCGACCTACGTGCGAGAACAGTATCCGGATGCAAAGATCGCCATCTACTTCATCGATATACGAACTCCGCACAAGTATGAAGACTTCTATGTAAAGATCCAGCAGGACGAAAAGGTGCAGTTTGTAAAGTCCAAAATTGCTCAAATCGTCGAAAACGAGTCAACCGGAAATCTCACCTTGATCGGTGAAGATACCATGAGCGGGCGGAAGCTGAAGGCGGATGCGGACCTGGTGGTTCTGGCCACCGGAATGCAGCCCAATACGGCCGTTGATAAGGCGCCTGCGGACCTGAAATACGATGATTATGGATTTATCGCTGCCGAGCAGGAAGTGCCGGGAATCTGTGGAGCGGGATGTGTTCGCAATCCGCTGGATGTTGCAAGCTCTGTACAGGACGGTACGGGCGCGGCGCTCAAAGCGATTCAATCCGTGATGAGGAGGTAGATCAATGGACAAGAAACTGGGCGTTTACGTATGTAAGGGCTGCGGCATCGGAGACGCTATTAACGTCGAGGCTCTGTCCGAGGCCATCGAAGGTCTCGATGTCACCCCGCATTTATTTAAGGATGTGCCCGTACTTTGCAGCAAAGAAGGCGTGGACACAATCAAGGCCGACATCGAGGGAGAAGGCATTAACGCGGTGGTCGTCGCCGCATGCTCGCCCCGGGTATTGTACGACGTTTTTGATTTCCCGGGGTGTCTGCTCGAGCGGGTGAATCTGCGGGAAGGCGTGACATGGTGCCAGCCTCCGGGCGAAGAAGACACCCAAATGATGGCGAATGACTACTTGCGCCTCGGCATTACCAAAATCTCCAAATCCGAACTTCCGGAGCCGTTCAAGCCGGAAGAAGAGATATCGAAACGTATCATGGTGGTTGGCGGCGGCATGGCCGGCCTGACGGCGGCTCTTGAAGGCGCCAAAGCCGGTTACGAAGTCGTGCTGGTGGAAAAAGAGGCCGAGCTGGGAGGTTGGAAGGCAAAGTTTTACAAAGAATTCTCCGCTCCCTACAACGACATCCATGATCTTTCCGTCACGTCCCTGATCCAACAGGTTCAGGGCCATGACAAGATTAAGGTATATACGGCTTCCGAGATCGACAAAACCGCCGGCGGCCCGGGTCTGTACAGCGTGGACATCAAGTCCAACGGCGGTTCCGCGCAGGAAAAAATCGGCGCTATTGTAATGGCCACCGGATGGAAACCGTACGATCCGTCCAATCTCGAGCACCTGGGATACGGTAAATTCAAGAACGTAGTGACCAACATCCAGATGGAAGAGATGGCCAAAGCCGGGAAGATCGTCCGTCCTTCCGACGGCGGACCGGTAAAAAAGGTGGGGTTCATCCAATGTGCGGGCTCGAGGGATCCCGAACGGCTGCCCTACTGCTCCGCCGTGTGTTGTCTGGCTACCATGAAGCAGGCGACGTATCTGAAGCAGATGGATGCCGACAGCCAGGCTTACGTGGTCTATAAGGATATACGGACACCGATGCAGACGGAGGATTTGTACCGGAAGGTCCAAAGAGACGGCGCCGTCTTCATTCGAGGAGAGGTCGAGAGTGTTTCCGAGCAAGGTGGTTCTCTGGTCATAGAGGCCATGGATGTGCTGCTGAATGACAAGGTGCGTCTCGAGGAGCTGGATCTTGTGGTGCTGGCCACGGGAATGGTTCCCACCTCCATGCCTGCAGAAATACCTAAGAAGGAGATGCCGGCCGAAGGCGGCGGAACCGAGCTTAGAGAAGTCGCTCCGGATTCGGGTTTTTTCTCGACACCGGCGCTTCGTCTCCAGTACCGGCAGGGTCCCGAAATCCCGACGTTGAAATACGGTTTTCCGGACTCGCATTTTGTCTGCTTCCCTTACGAAACTCGCCGAACGGGTATCTATGCCGCAGGTGTGGCTCATCGTCCGATGGACAGTACCCAGGCCAAGAGCGACGCCGCTGGAGCCATGCTCAAGGCCATCCAGGTGGTGGAGGCCACGGCTGTCGGCGCCGCGGTTCATCCGCGGTCCGGCGACATGACCTATCCCGACTTCTTCATGCAGCGTTGCACCCAGTGTAAACGATGTACGGAAGAATGCCCCTTCGGCGCCATAAACGAAGACGAAAAGGGCAACCCTCTTCCGAATCCCACACGCTGCAGGCGTTGTGGAGTTTGCATGGGCGCCTGTCCGGAACGAATCATTTCCTTTAAGAACTATTCTGTCGGCATGATCGGCTCGATGATCAAGTCCATCCACATTCCTGAAGAAGATGAGGAAAAACCGAGGGCGGTGGTGCTGGTGTGCGAAAACGATGCCTACCCTGCGCTGGACATGGCCGGTCTTCAGAAACTCCGATACAGCCCCTTTGTTCGCGTGATTCCCATGCGTTGCCTGGGCGGACTGAATCTGGTGTGGATCGCCGATGCGCTCTCGAGAGGCGTGGACGGGATTCTGCTGTTGGGATGCCGCCACGGCGACGACTATCAGTGTCACTTCATAAAAGGAAGCGAGCTGGCGACGACCCGGTTGTCCAAAGTTGCTGAAACGCTGAATCGACTGGCCCTCGAGTCTGAACGAGTGAAGGTTGAAGAGGTTTCCATTGCGGACGCTCACCGGATTCCCGAGATTTTGAATGAGTTTATGGAGACCCTGGAAGGGATAGGACCCAACCCGTACAAAGGTTGGTAATACGGAAAAAACATGCTAAGAACATACCCGGGAGCGGTATCTTACCGCTCCCGGGCTGAAATGAACCCCTCGATGGAACCGAGAACAAGGAAGGCCGCCGTTCGCGAAACGACAGCGCCGGGTCAGCGGGATTCGCAGCGGGTTCGATGAATTCGAGGGAAAGGCCGGTGCTCTTGTTCAGCTCCGGCGGGATTTCAAATGGAAGGTACCATCATGGCGCAAAAAGCATCGTCCAAGTATGACCCCACTTTCGCTAAGGAAGTGTTTGAAAAGGTGGATTCCGGAGAAGAAATCAAGAAGTGCATGCAATGCGGAGTATGCGCGGCATCATGCCCATTGGCGGACAAGATGGAATTTTCTCCCCGCAAAATCTTTACCATGATTCGAGCCGGGGAACGCCAGAAAGTGTTGGCCTCCAAGGATATTATGCTGTGCACATCCTGCTATACGTGCATTGTTCGCTGTCCCCGTAAGGTTCCGGTAATGGAGGTGATGCACGGCCTGGCGCACCACGCTCTTCGGAGCGGATTCGTTCCTAGAAAAGAATCGTCCAAATTCGGAAAAGCATTCTGGGACTGCATCTATAAGACAGGTAGAGTGGACGAAGGTGTAGCCGCCCGAAATTACTATCTGGCTGACGGACTTGTAGCCGGGGCGAAAAGAGGCCTTGAAATGAAGGACATCGCCCTGAACATGCTGAAGCACAAACGTATGAACATCATGAGCGCCATCCCCGGTATCCAGGGAAAGAAGATCAAGAACATCGCCACCCTCCAAAAGATGCTGGACAAGGCGGAGGCCATGGGAAAGGGGGGGAGCAAATGACTAAGTATTTTCTCTATTCGGGGTGCAGCCTCGAGACCAGCGCCTCCAACTATCTGATATCCGTGGAATCCGTGTTCAAGGCCCTGGGCGTGGAACTGCGGGAGATCGAAGATTGGAACTGCTGTGGGGCCAGTATATCCTACATCGGCGCCAACCATCTTTCGCAGGTCGTTCTCAATGCACGTAATCTGGCCTTGGCCGAAGCTCAAGGCGGCTACGATATCGTTGCGCCCTGCTCCTCCTGCTACATTGTAATGAATCAGGTGAACCGGGAGCTAGGGGAAGACCCGGCCTTGATGCAGAAGGTCAACTCGATTCTGGCGGAGGGCAACCTGACCTACAAGGGATCTGTAAAGGTGCGCCACGTCCTGGATGTGCTCTACAACGACGTCGGCGTTGAAACGATTAAGAGCCGGGTTAAGAAACCCCTCAAGGGAGTGAAGGTAGGCGGATACGTGGGTTGCCAGACGGTGCGCCCCTATGGGGAATACGACAGTGTGGAACGCCCCGTGGTCATGGATCGGCTTATCGAGGCTCTGGGTGCGGAATCGGTTAATTTCTCGCACAAAATCAAATGCTGCGGGTCCGGTATATTTCTCACGGAACTGGATTATGGGTATGAACTCGCGGGTAATATTCTGGAGAGCGCGACTTCTAAAGGGGCCAAGGTCATGACCACGGCCTGCCCGCTCTGCCAGCTGAATCTCGAGGCGTACCAGGAAAGGGTGAACAAGGCGTTGAAGAAGAGCTATAACGTTCCCGTCACCTTTATCACTCAGCTCATGGCTGTGGCGTTCGGACTAGACCCCAGCAAGGATGCCTGCCTGGACAGAAATATCATTCCGGTCGAAAAAGCCCTCAAGACGGCAGCCTAAGAGACTCGACCCTGCATACGCATATATGAATCGTCCCTCCTCCACTTGGGAGCGAGGGACGATTTATTGTCGAGGTCTGGGAAGGATGAAGGCGCCGCCGTCGGTCAGGCAGAAAACAGCTATAATCGTCTACTCAGGGAGACCTTGTCGGACGTTCCCTCCCCGCTAGAACCTCCTTCCGGATGGACATGGTCGGTTCTCCAAAAAGAGCGAAGCGGACCCATTTAATCGCGAATTCAAGCAGCTCTTCATCGTCCTGTCGAATTCGGCGAACCGTATCATCGTCCACTTCGAACGATTGGAGAAAAGAAGTGTTGAACACGAATCGCCTGAAGGCTTCCAGGTTGTAGGAAGCCATAAAGAACATCTGAGCATTGCGAGTCGCAACGTCACCCGCGCCTATGGAACCTTGATGGGTGACGATTTCCATCCAGAGGTCATTGAATTTCTGATACGAATCGAGTCCCTGGTCGGAAGTCCAGTCTTCCACCGTCCATTCCCTCGACTCTTCGAACCCTTTGCAGTGTTCCTCCTTCACCAGGAAAAATCGTTCGATGACAGCGGAAGCCCCCGATTTTGATTTGGCTGTGGCCCGGCCCAACGGATAAATACGGCAGGCCGACGGCCGGTCGTCGTACACGCTGCATCCCTTTTCCGTCACAAAAGGGCAGGGTTTCCGTCCTCCGTCGTTCATTCGCAGACGCAGCCGAGGAAGTCGATGCATTTGCTCGATGGCGGGTTCCGCGTACTGATCGATGAATTGGGATGCATCCAGTTGCAGGCGCTTCTTGAGTCTGAGGATGTCGTAAGGAGTCAGGGCCAGATTGAGATCGGCGCAGCATTCCGTGAAACAAGGTACTTCCGGATGGCAGTCAAACCGAAAGTGTTTCGACTCGAGAGGCTCTAAGGAGGCTTCCTTGTTGGATGGGTTCGTCATGCCGGTCCCGCTTCCTGGGTTGGAGGGCGGACGTCCTCGCGAAGCTTGTAAAAGGGATCTCCGAAGAGCCCGAACCGAATCCATTTGAAGGCAAACTTCATCAGTTCCACGTCGTTGTTTCTTATGGTCCGGAGGGTCTTTTCGGCGACATCGAAGCGTTTCAGAAAATCGCTCTCAAAAACGAAATGGCGAAAGCGATCCAGATCGTATAGCGCCATATGAAGCATTTGCGCGATGGCTTCGTTGTCGATATCAAGTTGGTGGATCCCGGAATGACTCGTGATTTCCTCGAACAGCTCTTCCATCTCCTTGTAGATGAGAATCCCCTGATCCACCAGATAATCGGACACCTTATATCTGTGGGGGTCTTCGAGACCTTTACAGGTAGTTGGATTGGCTATGAAAGTGAAAGAAGCCGGACTTCTCTGGTCCAGAGGATACATGCGGCAGGACCAGGGCCGGTCTTCGTATACAGTGCAACCGTCAGCAGTAACGAGTTGACAGCGTTTCTCCCGGTCTTCACCCATCTTCAACACGAGCAGAGGAACCACCCTGTCGCCGATTTTGAGGGTAACCGTGTATTGTTCGAGAAACTCGGTGGAGGAAATGCCCAGTCGCTTCTTGAGGCGTATCACATCATACGGTGTCAAGAAGATGGTAACGTCGCGGCAGCAACTGGTGAAGCAGACCGAGCCGGGCCCGCATCTGAAGTTGAATGTATCGTTCACGCGCAAGGCGTTTACCTGTTCTTTGCGATCAACCATTGTGACTCCTTGCAACATACCTTTGAATCAGCGGATGCATCAGCGAAAATCCAGGCCCGTCCGAACGGGAAAACCCAAACCGACGAATCGACGCCGAGTATGCTGAAACCGGTGAAAATTGCTTAAATTCGAAAACGAGCTAACCATATGAAACGGTGCTTCTTGGGTCAAGCCTTTGCGAATCGAGTGAGGCCGGAGGTGTCCAACCTGTGCTTGACCAATAACGTATGAGACAAATAATCACGAGATTCCTCGAGTGTGGACGTTCGGATGATCCGTTTGATCAGCGGAATGGAATGCGGATTAATGCTGAGCTCGTCCAAACCGAGGGCCAGGAGCAGCGGTATGCATAGAGGATCAGCAGCCATCTCTCCGCACATGGCCACATGTATTCCTTCCCGCTTGGCGGACGTCACGACCTGGCGGATCATTCGCAGCAAAGCGGGATGAAAGGGCATATACATATAGGCCACGTATTCGTTTGTCCGGTCCGCGGCCAAAGAATACTGAATGAGATCATTGGTGCCTATGCTGAAGAAATCCACCTCACGGGCCAATAGGTCAGCTATCGCTACAGCGGAAGGCACCTCGATCATGCTGCCGACCTGCAAGTCCTCATCGAAGGGAATTCGCTCGCGAGTCAGGTCTGCCTGAACCTTCCTTAGGATTTCCTTTGCCCGGACGATCTCACTCACTCCGGATATGAGCGGGAACATGATCTTAACATTACCGTAATGACTTGCGCGACAGATGGCGCGGAGCTGGCTCTCGAAAATCGGCCGCATCTTGAAACAGAACCGAATGGCTCTCAACCCCATGGCGGGATTCATCTCCTCGCTCAATTCCAGATTGGAAGCGAACTTGTCCCCGCCCAGATCCAGCGTGCGAATAGTAACGGGGTGGGGAGCCACGATCTCGCACACCTCACGGTAGTTCTCGAAAAGCTCCTCTTCCTCGGGCAGGGTCTTGCTGCTGAGATACAAAAACTCGGTACGGTAAAGACCAATTCCCTCAGCGCCGAAATCCAGCACGGCGGTCACTTCTTCCAGTTGCTCGATATTCCCCTTGATGGAAATTCTGTAACCATCAATAGTCTCTGCCGGCAGATGGGCGCACCGAACGATATCGGCCAAATACTGCTCGTATTTCCCTTTCTTCCGGCTATATTCCTCGAGCGTGGCCTGACTCGGGTTAATGATGACCTTCCCCTTGGAGCCATCGAGCACGATCAGCTGGTTGTTCCCTATCCTGTCCGTGGCTCGCTCCAACCCGACCACTGCAGGAATTTGAAGAGATTGAGCAATGATACTCGTGTGTGAGGTCTTACTGCCCATATTCGTGATAAACCCCATCACCCGATCGATATTCATTTGCGACGTGTCCGCCGGAGACAGATCGTGCGCCACAACGATCACGCGATCTTTGATGGTCGTGATGTCTTCGTACCCTTTTCCCGCCAGGTTTCTTAAGATCATGCTGACCACGTCCTCGATGTCTTTGATTCTTCCCCGGATATATCCGTCCCGGATCTTGCTGAACGCAGCCCGGGCCTTGTCCAGAGTGATCTTGAGAGCCCACTCGACATTGATCTGTTCTTTTTTGATCGTACGAAGGGTTTCGTCATAGATCATACGATCCTTGAGGATAAGCCGATGGGCGTCCAGAATGTGGATGTGATCCTTGAACTCTTCCGGGACCTCTTCCAGAAACAGGCGGAGCTGGTCGCGCGTTCTTTCCACCGCCTCTTCGAAACGGGCAGCTTCCTGGGCGACCTGGGCGTCGTTCAGCAGATACTCGTAGATGATCTTCATCTCACCCCGGTCCACGTGGTACGTTTTTCCGATCACAATACCGGGCGAGGCCGCGATGCCCTGAAGCACAATATCATGCATTTCCGAGTGGTCAGACACGCTACTTTTCCTCGAATCCCCTCAGGATCAGTCCGGTGATTTCCCGAATGGCCTGCTCTGCGTCCGGTCCCGTAGCTTCCACGCGGATGACGGATCCTTTAGGGCATGCCAAGGTGAGTATGTCAAGAATACTTTTGCCGTCGGCTACGTTGCCGTCCCGACACAACGAAATCTGCGAGTCGAACCTCTCAGAGATCTGAACGATTTTTGCGGCGGATCGGGCGTGCAGACCCATTTCGTTTTCAATAACCACTTCTCGTCCTATGGTTTCCATGCTTTCCTACTCCGGAAAGAACAACAACATCCCAACGCTGAGCAATACGAAAATCGATCCTAAGACGATTGGTATGGACCACCTACGTCGAATTACAATACATACGATTATCACGAGAGGCAGCGCGAGCCAAGGCATCGTTGATTCGAGTTCCCCCGGTGCAATCAGCGCGCATTTGGCTGTCAATGCGCCGAGCACGATGGGAAAGAAATGTCTTAACTGGGCCACCCTTTTGGGGATATCCCATCTGTGGATCTGTTCAATCACGCGGATTCCGTTTTGCCGGGCAGAGTGAAGACCATACCCGCGTACGAACAAGTGCGCGGTATTGTAGGTAATCACAAAAACCAATGGCGCCCAGAAGAACCCCTCCAGAGCCATGAGGATCGCCAGAGCCCCACAAAGCGGTCTGAGGGTTTTCCAGAAAAGAGAATCGCCCAT
Source organism: Deltaproteobacteria bacterium (assembly GCA_016208165.1). Lineage (NCBI taxonomy): Bacteria > Pseudomonadati > Myxococcota > Myxococcia > Deltaproteobacteria bacterium. The sequence goes on along the minus strand of JACQYL010000025.1, from coordinate 103,491 downwards.
TGCAGCGAACGCGATCATGGCTCCTCTCTTGAAGTCTCGTATGGTTTCGAGAGGTAATACCCCCTGATTTCGTTGAGCCTCCATTTGAATCACGGCTCCAATGATGGGCGCAGCCATGTACGGATGCGTGTTGAACAGCTCAAGGTGACGCTTGCAGGCATCGTGGAATCTATCGGCATCGTGACCGTAAATCCGTTCGAGCGCAGGAAGCAAGGCGTACAAAAACCCCAGGTTTTGCATTCGCTCGATGTTCCACGATGATTGCAGGAAAAAGGATCGTAACAACAACCGGGCAGTCCCGATATCGGCAACCTCTTGGGATTCCTTCCGTTTCTTATGACGCTTCATCCGGCGATGGTTTCGTTCGTTTGGCGTTTAATCCGGTGCGATCCAATTTCAGACTTTCTTCATAAACAACGCGTTTGGGAACACCCCGGGCGCGCGCCACTTGCCCGATGGCATCCTTTAACGGTACGCCGGTACGGCGAATTAATTGGTCGAGCTCTTCAAGTATGGATTCTTCGGATTCGGGCTGTTCTCGCGTTCCTTCGATCAACAGGGTGATCTCGCCCTGCACCTTTCCATCGCCCAACGAACGAGAAATTTCAGCGGCCGATCCTCTGAGGAACGTCTCGTGGACTTTTGTCATTTCCCGCGCCAAAACCATTCGGCGTTGCCCGAATACCTCTTCCAGGTCGCGCAGCGTCTGATGGATGCGGTGAGGCGCTTCAAAGGCGATGATCGTGTGCGTTGACCATTCGAGATCCTTAAGCTGTCTCATGCGGTTTCCCCGCTTCGCAGGAAGAAATCCCAAAAACAAGTGGGGCGTCGCCGGAAAACCTGCCGCACTCAGGGCGGTGGTGACGGCTGAAGGACCCGGTATGGGGACGACCTCGATACCGGACGCCAAGGCGCCGCCGATGAGCTCCAGCCCCGGATCGGAAATAAGAGGGGTGCCGCCGTCCGTGGTCAGGGCTGCGCAGGCTCCGTCCTGCAAACGTTTCAGGATGCGGGGACCGGAAGTCAAACGGTTATGGCTGTGATAGGCCACGAGTCGATTGTTGATCCGGTAGTGCGAGAGGAGCTTTCGGGTCCTTCGAGTGTCTTCGGCGGCGATGAAATCGACTGATTTCAGAACATGGATCGCCCTGAAGGTAATATCCTCCAAATTTCCGATCGGTGTGGCCACGACATATAAACGGCGGGACGCTGCTCGATCAGTATGCCCGGTCAAAGGCATTCTCGCAATGCTCCACTTTCGGAATCCCGGACGGTTGCAGTACTACCGTCACGACATCGAACCTGGCGGAGCGTTCCAGCCAACCTTTTCGCTTAAGATACCAGAGAGCCACCATAGACAGCGTTTGCCTTTTCTTTGGTGTCACCGACTCCTTGGGATGCCCGAAACTTCCGGCCATGGAAGACCTCACCTCGACAAAAACAACCACGCCTTTGTCCAAAGCGACAATATCGACCTCGCCCAAAGAGCATCGCACATTCTTTTCCAAAATGCGGTACTTCTTGCCCTCGAGAAACTTGGCGGCCAGGAGTTCCGATTCGGCGCCGAGCTTTTTTCGTTGCATTTTCCGTACTTATCAACGTGCCGGTAAATTCAAAAGCGGGAGTTGACGAACCTGGACATGCTCACGTACACCTTTGAACGTTTTGCGATGAATCGGGCAGGGACCGTGACGGGCGATCAAGCGCCGATGTGAAGCGGTTGCATATCCTTTGTTCGTAGCGAAATCGTAACTCGGATAGCGAAGGTGGAATTCGTCCATCATCCGATCCCGAACTACCTTAGCTATGATCGACGCCGCGGAAATGGATGCACTTCTAGCGTCGCCTTTCACAACGGTTTGTTGACGCGCGAGCCCGGGTACCGCGCAATTCCCGTCAACGAGAACAAACTCCGGTGTAACGGACAGGCTCGAAACGGCTCTATACATGGCCCGCAGGGATGCTTGAAGAATGTTGATTTCGTCGATCTCTTCAGTATAGGACACACCGATTCCGAGGGCCAAAGCTCGTTTCCGGATCTCGATGAAGAGAGTTTCCCGTTCCGATGACGAGAGCTGTTTGGAGTCCTTGACGCCAGGTATGGGATCTTCCTGTCTGAGAATAACCGCACCAGCCACGACGGGGCCGGCCAAGGGCCCTCGTCCGGCTTCGTCAACTCCGGCTACGAACTTGACACCCTGATGCCACCTCTGTTTCTCGAAAAAGAGGCAATCCTCGCTACCCGTCTCGTAGAAGAAGCTGTCGGAGCGGTTCCCAAGCACCCGACTCATCTCACGATCGTCTGAGTTCCTTAATGCGGGCGGCTTTCCCTCTCAGCTTTCTGAGATAGTACAACCTGGAACGGCGAACCCGTCCACGAGAAACCACCTCGACCTTATCGATGATCGGAGAATGGTAGGGAAAGATGCGTTCCACCCCAACGCCGTAAGACACTTTACGAACGGTGAATGTGGCGCTGGCCCAGCCTTTCCTTTTCCGAATGACAACGCCCTCGAAAACCTGAATGCGCTCTTTTTCACCTTCTCTAATGGTCACATGCACACGAACCGTGTCTCCGGACTTAAAATCAGGGAGGTCCATGCGTAACTGTTCTTTTTCAATTCGTTCAATAACTGGATCCATTTCAGCTTCCTCCTAACGTTCCCCGCATAGCAGCCGATCAAGCACAATGGCGGCGGCTGAACGCACCGAAAGGTGGTTGTATGTGTTGGTTCCGCGAATCGGGGATAGAGTCACATGCGAACAGCTCAACTCGGTACGCGCAAGACCCCATGCCGTTCCGAACAAAATCAGAATAGGCACGGGCCTACGAAGCATGTTCCTCATTTCCCGGTATGAGACTACCGGTCCTTCTGCGGAAGCGGAGGTCACCACCAGAGTAGGCGCCGTTTTTTCCACGGTTTCTATTTCTTCGGACGCGGCTTCGATGGAGTCGACCACGCCGGCCTTCCGGAGCGCGGTTCCACGATCCGGATTTGTGGTGGCTCCGATACCGTCCGTCCAGTGCCGAATGATCTTCTCGACCAGGCTTCGCTGATCCGCCAACGGCGTTATCACATAGAAACGGGCAACGGAATACGTTTCAGCGAGCCTGCTGAAATCGTGCAAATCCACATTCGTTACGGCCGAAGCTACGACTTCCCTGTTCCGGTTCACTACCGGATAATGGACCAGACCGATGTATATGCTCGCGCGATTCCGCGTCCGGTTATCCTCCTGCTCCCTCTTTGAAAAAACGAATCGATCTTCCCGGAAAACCAACCGGCGCAACTCGAACCGGTGGGATTCCCCTGAGAAGATCCTGCCGGCGTCACGCGGACGTCTTGTCCCGAAACCGAGACGCCAGATCAGGCCTACGCTCCTTTGTTCGACGCAGGGCTTCCGATTTTCTCCAATGTTCGATCAGAAGATGGTTTCCGCTCAAGAGCACTTCTGGAACGCAATGACCCTCAAACTCTTCAGGACGAGTGTATTGAGGGTATTCGATAAGACCGTCGCAGAAGCTTTCCTGTTTCAGGGAATCGGCATTGCCGAGGACTCCCGGCACCAAACGCGTAACTGCGTCCAGAACGACAAGCGCGGCAACTTCCCCGCCCGTGAGCACGTAATCCCCGACGGAGACCTCTTCGTCCACATAATGATCGGCGATCCGCTGATCCACCCCTTCGTAATGGCCGCACACCAGCGCTATGCGCTCGCGCCGGGCCAGATCCTCCGCCTTCGTCTGATCGAACGTCCGGCCCTTCGGCGACAACAGCACCACGTGCGGCTTCACTGGGGCGTGATGCGTAAGCGAGCGGATCGCCCCCACGATGGGTTCAACTTTTAATACCATTCCCGAGCCGCCCCCATAGGGACGGTCATCCGCCTGCGCGTGCTTTCCCGGCGCGAAATCTCTGATATTGATGATGTTCACCCGGATCAGACCAGCCTCAACCGCCCGTTTGATCATACTTTCTTTGATCGGAGACTCAAAGATTCCGGGAAACAAGGTTAGAATATCGAAAATCATACGCTTGGGTTAAGGAAGTTCCGGTTCCGGTACTCGAACGATGATCAAACCCTGTTCAATCTTAACCTCACGTACATACTGGGTGACAGCCGGCACTAGAATTTCCTCCGAGGCGTTCCGGATGACCAGTATGTCGTGAGCACCGGTACGAAACATGTTTTCGACCGTCCCCAGCGAGACGCCGTTTTCGTCCAAAACGTCGAGTCCGATAAGTTCGAACCAGTAATATTCGTCCTCCGCGGTGTCCTCGAGAGCTGCACGGTCCACGGAAATGGTGGACCCCACCAGTCGTTGAGCCTGATGCACGGTATCTATCCCTTTGAACTTCAACAACAGGCTCCGCTCGCCGTTTCCGACCTGCTCTACGGCGGCGGGGCGCGTTACTCCCCCCTCGGGTGATAGAAAGACGTGCTCCAAGGTGCAAAAACGATCGGTTGTTTCCGCGTAAGAATCCACCCTCACAAAACCCTTCAATCCGTGCGGGGCCAGAATCTTTCCCAATAACACCGACCCTTTTCTCGATCGCGATTCCTTATTCGATGATCTCAAGTACGGAACGTTTCCTGATCTTGGTGGATGCGGCGCTGAGGATGGTTCTCATGGCACGGGCCGTCCTTCCTTGTTTGCCTATGACCTTTCCAAGGTCTTCCTTGGCGACCTTCAGCTCTATGACCGATGTCTGCTCGCCTTCGATCTCGTGCACTTCCACGTCTTCGGGACGATCCACCAGACTCTTAGCGATAAACTCGATTAGCTCCTTCATGCCGCATCCCTCCCCGGTTGAGGTTTCACTCCATCATGTCCACGCGGTTAATTGCCAGATCATCACAAAGAACATATCTCTTTATGTATCTTAGGGCAGCATAGCCTGAAACATTCACTCGATAAGGAAAATCCCTCCACCGCAATCGAATGGGGAAACACCCTTCAGAAACGAAACCGTTCATCCGGATGATTAGATCAACCCCCGTCCTTTGCACAACTGAGCCACGGTCTCTGTGGGAACGGCGCCTTTTCCAATCCAGAGATCCAGTTTGTCTTTGTCCACTTTGAACTCGGAAGGCTCCTTCTTTGGGTCATACGTTCCGAGGATTTCGATGAAACGACCATCTCGAGGCGCTTCCGAGTCGGCTACTACGACGCGGTAATAAGGCCGTTTTTTCGCCCCTGTCCGCGCCAACCTGATTTTTACCGGCATAACTTTTGGTACCCCTTTCTCGGCTTACCGTTGTTCCAGTCGGTATCTATTCCAAGCACTCGTGTTTCCTGCACGGAGGGACTTGGATAGAAACTACTTTTTTTCATTGTATGCAGAAACCAAGATGAAATCAATCCTATCGTCCTTCAAAACGGGAGTCCGCCTCTCATAAGCTTCTTTTTGCCCCCCTTTCCAAACTGACGAAGCATCTTTTTCATCTGGGCGAAGTTCTTGACCAGAGAATTGACGTCTTGAATCGTGGCGCCGCTTCCCGATGCGATGCGCTTGCGTCGGCTGGCGTTGATGATCTGATGGTTGTTCCGCTCATCTTTCGTCATGGAATTGATAATGGCCTCGATGCGGGTCAGTTCTTTCTCATCCGGCTGGAGCCCCTTTTGCTTCAGCTTGCCAAAACCCGGCACCATGCTCAGAAGCTGTTCCATGGATCCCATCTTTTTGATCTGTTTCAGCTGATTCAAGAAATCTTCTAACGTAAAAGCATCCTTGCGGATTTTTCGTTCCAGCTGTTGCGCCTGCTCTTCGTCTATGGTTGCCTGGGCCTTCTCGACGAGAGTCAATATGTCCCCCATGCCCAAAATACGGGAGGCCATCCGGTCGGGATGAAACATTTCAAGGGCGTCCAGCTTTTCTCCCACGCCCACAAGCTTGATCGGCTTGCCGGTGACCGATTTAATCGAGAGGGCGGCCCCCCCCCGCGCATCGCCGTCCAGCTTGGTCAGTATGACGCCGCCCAAATCCAGAGCTTCGTCAAACTCCCGAGCGACGTTTACCGCGTCCTGGCCGGTCATCGAATCGGCCACCAGCAGAATCTCGCAAGGATTCAAATGGTCTTTGATATCCTTGAGCTCCTGCATCAACTCCTGGTCGATGTGGAGACGGCCGGCCGTGTCCACGATGACGACATCCAGGTTCTTCTGCGTGGCGGTTCTGACGGCGGCTCGCGCCAGATCCACAGGATGTCCGGTACTTTCATCCGAAAAGGTTTCAACCTGGATCTGCTGCCCCACTTTTTCGAGCTGTTTTATTGCGGCGGGTCGATAAACATCAGTGGAGACCATGTAGCACGAACGGCCCTTGCGGGTAAGATGCAAGGCCAATTTACCGGCCGTAGTCGTTTTACCCGAGCCCTGAAGACCTACCAGCATAACCACGTGAGGTCGGGGGCCCTGCAGGTTGAGTTCTTGACTTTGTCCCCCCATCAAGGCAATCAGCTCCTCGTGGACGATCTTGATCACCTGCTGCGCCGGGGTGAGGCTCTTCAGCACTTCGCTTCCTACGGCACGTTCCTGCACGGATTTGACGAAATCCTTGGTCACCTTATAGTGAACGTCGGCTTCCAACAAAGCCATGCGCACTTCCCGGAGCCCGGACTGAATGTTTTCCGGGGTCAGCCTTCCGCGGGATCGAAGCTTTTTGAAGGCGCCTTCAAGTTTTTCGGTCAAACTGTCGAACATGTTGCACCGGTTCCTTATAAACGCGCTTGTTGCGGTGAATCATGAGTGATTCCAAGGGAAAGAGCCATGGAAAGTCGAAAATTGTTGATTTTATTTTTTAGTTTCATTTCTGTCAAGAACATTAGTGGTACCGATTCTACGGGAACGTCCGCTGCGGAAGGTGTAGACTCCGGGCTCCGGAGGCCCGGATGGAGCGAAACGGACGCGGGACGGCCCCTGGTCGGAGGAAGAGGGACGCCTCCCGATCCACCCGTAAAAGCGAAACCGTTCTCGTACCGATCCCCTACGTGCGAATGCCGGATGGATTTTCCATTCCAGAGTTGCGAAAACAAGCCTTCCTCCAAAGGATCCATCTCGATGAACCGCGTGCCGGACAGAGGAAACGACTCGATGTATACGGCCGCGGTACAATCTTGACATCGAGATCATGAACGTCTATGATCACCATTTCCTTTTTAGCATTCTTTAGACGAAAAATATATCCATTCTGGAGGATATCCGTGAAAATCCTTATCAGTGATTCCATGGCCATGGAGGGAGTAGAGCTGATCCGCCAAACGGGCGTTATCGAGGCTGATAATCGTCCCGGCCTTCCGCCCGACGAACTGTTGCGCATTATTGGTGATTATGACGGCCTTATCATCCGGAGCGCCACCAAGGTGACGGCGGAGGTGATTGAATCTGCCGGTAAGCTGAAGGTTGTGGGAAGAGGTGGAATCGGACTGGACAATGTCGACATCCCCGCCGCGACCAAAAAAGGCGTCGTAGTGATGAATACTCCGGAAGGCAACGCCGTCACCACCGCCGAACATGCCATCTCGATGCTTCTGGCCCTGTCTCGGAACATCCCTCAGGCGACCGCTTCCATGAAGAACGGCAAGTGGGAAAAGAAGAAATTCCAAGGGAAGGAAGTATTCAACAAAACCCTGGGCGTTGTTGGCTTGGGAAAAATCGGAAGCATTGTGGCGAACCGGGCCCTCGGATTGAAAATGAGAGTCATCGCCTCGGATCCGTATCTAAAACCCGAAAGCGCCGCCTCCATGGGCCTGCAGCTGGTAACGATGGACCAACTGCTGCAGGAGTCCGACTATGTTACGCTGCACGTCCCCCGCACTCCGCAAACGGTTAACCTGATTGATCGAGAAGCGCTGTCCAAGATGAAGCCCGGCGCTATGATCATCAACTGCGCCCGAGGGGGCATCGTCAACGAAGAAGCCCTGATCGAGGCCCTCAGGAGCGGTCGTCTTCGGGGAGCAGCCCTGGACGTCTTCGTTGCGGAGCCGCCGGTTGGCAGTCCTCTCCTCGACCTCGAGAATGTCATCTGCACGCCGCACCTGGGCGCTTCCACCGAGGAGGCTCAAAGAAACGTTTCCATCGGAATCGCGGAACAGATGGTCGACTACCTGATCAATGGAACCGTTAAAAACGCGGTGAATGTACCATCCGTTAGCGGGGAACTGCTGGCCAAGATCAAGCCGTATGTAGATCTGTGCGAAAAACTGGGACGGGTCCTTTCCGCATTGGCGCCCGGTGCTCTTTCCACGGTCGAGATTACGTACAGAGGAAAGGTCTCCGAAATGCAAAAGGATCCTCTGACAACCGCCGTTTTGATGGGGCTCCTGTTTCCGAGGTTGAGAGGCGCGGTGAATTTTGTCAACGCGCCGGTGATTGCCAAGGAACGGGGAATCGATGTTATCGAAAAGAGGAGCGATACGGCCGAAGACTTTCTCGACCTGATCACGGTTCGAGTGGAGGAGGACGGCAACCAGCATTTGGTGGCCGGAACCCTCTTCGGGAAAAAGGAACCTCGATTGGTGAGAATCGACGGTTTCACCCTCGAGGCCGATCCGCAGGGTCATTTACTGTTCATCAAGAGCCACGACAGCCCCGGGGTCATAGGTCGAATCGGAACCTACCTGGGCAACCATTCCGTGAACATCAACAACATACACGTAAGCCAGGACCTCGTTCAACGCATGAACGTGATTCTGATTCAAACGAACAGGTCCTTGAATGGAGAGATCCTGGAAGGACTCAAAGCGCTGGAAGACGTAGTGACTGCGCTCACTATGGAGCTGTAACAGCCCGTTGAAAAAGGCCGGGTTGTTACAGGCTGTTGAAAAAGGATGGGATGCAAGGCGCGCAAATCACGAGGAATGAGGCGTACGTAGAGTACGTCGCAGTGACGAGGGATGAAGCGCAACGCCGCAGATCGCGTTTTTCAACGGCCTGTTAAGCCCCTTGGCGTAGAATGTCTCAGGAGGCAGGCCATGAGCGAGGAGCAAAAGGATTTTGTGGTGAAGGACCGACGCCGTTTCTCCCCCGAAGGCGAACCCAAGGAAGAAACAGAGCACAAAGCGGCGGATTCCGAACAAGCCAAGAAGCCGACCGAATCTGAAGCGATAAAGGACAAAGGGCGAGAAGCAGCGCAAAAGGAGAGGCGAAACGTGCCTCTGCCCGAGATGAACTTCTCTACCTTCATATTCTCGCTGAGCAGCTCCGCCATGATGCATCTCGGTGAGATTCCCGACCCGAACACCAACACCGTCGCTGTTGACTTGCCTTTGGCCAAGCAAACCATCGATATTCTTGGTATGCTTAAGGAAAAGACCAAAGGAAACCTTCAGGAGGATGAAGAAAGACTGCTGGAGCATTTCTTATACGATCTCCGCCTCATGTACGTGGCCAAAAGAAAAAGTTAAGGCGGGTCAACTCATCTAAAGGGCCGGCCGGTTCTTGGGATCATGGCGGCTCGACCGGGTGGTAATCGGCGGTCGCCCGTGCGTGTGCTTCGAGGCCCGCCTTGGTCCGTGGAAGCAGATCCTCCGGCAAGCCGGCTCGCCAAATCCGGTCCACATGAAAAGGGACCTTGCGTCATCTCGCTGCGGTTGGTGATGCGGTGGTTACCGACCGCGGCCAATTCATGTTGTTCTCTCCCCACGTTCTGCGAATAAAAGAAGGCCTGTAAAAATATGCGAGACGAAATCCGGCTCGAGGCTCCCGCCAAAATCAACTTGGCGCTGCACGTGCTCGGGAAGCGGCCGGATGGGTATCATGATCTGGTCACCGTGTTTCATCGTTTGAACCTTTGCGACGAATTGCGCCTGGTAAGGACGCACTCTCCGGGCATTTCGATTCGATGTCCGGAAGGCGGCGCACCGGAGGGACCCGAGAATTTGGCCTGTCGCGCCGCCGCCGTCTTTTTTGAACGGACCGGCGTGGCGCCGGAGCTATTCATCGAGTTGCACAAAAACATCCCCACCGCTGCGGGCTTAGGAGGGGGAAGCAGTGATGCGGCTTCCGTGTTGCTCGGCCTGAACCGATTATTCGGCGAACGATTGGAATCCGAGAGCTTGATTGAACTGGGGATGGACTTGGGGGCGGACGTACCGTTTTTCCTGTGGGAAGTTGCCGGCGCCGTGGGAGAGGGGCGGGGAGACCGGATCCGGCCTGTATCCATTCCGGAAGGAACATACATTTTGGTGAATCCGGGATTTCCCGTATCAACCGCCTGGGCCTATGCGAGCCTCGATCAAGCGAGAGGAAATTTCGAGTTGACAAAAGTCCAAAATGCACCTATACGTCAAATTTTGAACCACAGCTCGTTCCAGGCAAGTGCGTTGCTTCATAATGATCTGGAAGAGGTTACCCTAAAACGGTTCCCTGTCATCTCGCAGATCAAACGGACGCTCTTAAATCTGGGGTGTGATGGGGCCCTTATGTCTGGAAGCGGACCCACCGTGTTTGGCTATTTCTCGAACCGCTCGAGGGCGGAGGAAGCCTACCGGACTCTCAAAAGAGAAACTGCTTTTTCCTGCTTTTTGACTCGTTCGTATTGAGTGCAGGCATGCTGGGGTGTCGTCAAGCGGCAAGACACGGGTCTTTGGAACCCGCATTCGGAGGTTCGAATCCTCCCACCCCAGCCAATTTCGGACCAAACCGGGCGGCTTATAACATTCTCCGCTTTCTGAAAGCAGCGTTTGCTCCAAGTTGAAGACTGCGTCGACGACATGAATGGACTTCTTATATTCTGTGGCAGTTCCTGCCGCGCCCTCTGCGAAGAAATCTGTGCGTATCTCGATATGGAGCCCGGACACGCTCACATGCGGAAGTTCAGCGACGGCGAGATCTTTATCGAAATCCGGCAAAACGTTCGAGGGAAAGATGTGTTCGTTGTCCAGTCCACATCGAGCCCGGTAAACGAAAACCTGATGGAACTGCTGATCATGATCGACGCGCTCAAACGGGCCTCTGCAGCGAGTATCACTGCGGTGATTCCTTATTACGGTTATGCCCGTCAGGATCAGAAGGCGCAGCCTCGTTGTCCGATTACCGCGAAACTAGTGGCCGACCTGATCACCGTGGCGGGTGCTGCCCGGGTGGTCAGCATGGACTTTCATTCCGGTCAAATTCAAGGTTTTTTCGATATCCCGGTGGATCACCTGTTTGCAGTTCCGTGCTTTCTTAAACATGCCCGGGAGCACCACCCGGAGTCGTCGGTCGTCGTATCTCCGGACGCGGGTGGAGTGGAGCGCGCTCGCTACTTTGCCGAACGACTCGGCATGAAACTGGCCATTACGGATGTGAGAGGAGAATTCGAGCGGGAAAAGGGCGCCTTGGACATTATAGGGGACGTGGAGGGTCGGACAACCATTCTTCTGGACGACATGGTGGACACGGGGACGACTCTCTGCCAGGCGGCGGAAGGTCTGCAGGCCAGAGGGGCCGCCCACATCCATGCGTACTGTACGCATGCGGTCCTCTCAGGGTTGTCCGTGGAACGATTAAACGATTCACCCGTGGAGCGCTTGGTAGTGTCAAACACAGTTCCGCTTTCTGAAAAAGCTCGACGGTGTGAAAAGATCGTCGTGCTTTCCATTGCGGAAATCTTGGGAGAGGCGGTAAGCCGTATACACAATTGTGATTCGGTGAGTTCACTTTTTGTTTGAATAATTTGTGAAAAATGTCATAAATTGCCGGTTCGCACGTGACTCGGGCGCGAGCCCGACGGCATGGAGGATCCCGGAGGTTCCCCATTCGGGCGGGTCCATCACGGTTGTGCAGAGAACGAAATGGGATTTGGAAACAACCTCGGGAGCGTATATCCGCGTCGGAAGACGCNNNNGCCCAAGCAGCGGTGCGTAGCAATCCGGTAGTATCGGAGGACAAAATCTGATGAGTACTTTCAGCTTTACTGGCGAGGTACGGGCGGCCAAGGGTAAGGGCGCGGCCCGTAAGTACAGGGCTCAGGGAAAAATACCGGCAATCCTGTATGGGGCGAACACGGAACCCATCCGCTTATCCGTGGAAGAGCGTCTCATGAACAAGGCGCTTTCGGATCCGCGCGCGATGCGTACCGTATGTAACATCACCATTTCCCGTGACGAGGGAACCATCACCAAGTCGGTCATAGTGAAAGAGATCCAGCGGGATGCCGTCAGTCGAAAACTGCTCCACCTGGACTTTTATGAAGTAGACATGGAGAAGCCCGTGACCGTTAATGTTCCCGTGCGGCTCGAGGGCCATCCGATCGGAGTGGATAAGGGTGGAATGTTGGAGCAGCTCCGCCATGAGCTTACGATTTCGTGTCTTCCCGCGAAGATGCTGGAATCGATCGTGGTCGATGTTTCGAATATGGACATTGGCGAGCCGCTTCACGTGTCGGACTTGAAGCTCGGAGAAGGTATTGAAGTGCAGGCGGATACCGATCTCACCATAGCCACCGTAGTGGCGCCTCACGCTGAAAAAGCGCCGGCGGAGGAAGAGGTTGAATCCGTTGAAACAGGGAAAGGCGAGGAGGGAGGTGAAAGCTAACGGATCACCGGATGTGGAAAGGTGAGCCACACGTGTCTCAAATGCGTCTTATTGCAGGATTGGGCAATCCGGATCGAGCCTACGCCAACTCACGGCACAATTTAGGGTTTATGGTGCTGGATTCCTTGGCGGAAACTTGGTCCATAAAGATTGAGGCGCGGAAGTTCCGAAGTCTTTACGGACGAGGGGTGGCCCTGAACACGTCCATGCTTTTGATAAAACCCCAAACGTTTATGAACCTGAGCGGGGAATCGGTGGCGCAGTGGGTGCGCTATCTTGACCTGCCGTTGTCGGATGTGCTCATCGTTCACGATGAGTTGGACCTGGATTTGGGAAGAATGAAGCTTGTCCGAAGTGGCGGCTCGGGAGGGCACAAAGGAGTGGATTCCATCCTTCGATTGCTGGCGTGCAAGGACGTTCCTCGCCTGAAACTGGGTATCGGGCGCCCCCGGTTCGACGAGCCGGTGGAGCAGTATGTACTGGATTCGTTCTACGAAGATGAAGTTCCGCTCCGTGTCGATATGATGGAACTTGCCGTCCGGGCTGTAGAGAACATTATGCTGCACGGCCTGGAAGGCGCAATGAATGAGGTCAACCAACACAATAAGGCAAGGAGGTAGGAAAGCAAATGTTAGAGTGGACAGTTTATGCGCCCTTCTTGGGGGGGTTTGGCATCGTTGTTGCGTTTCTGATCTATAGTTACGTAAAGAATCAGCCCAATGGAAACGAGACGATGCAGGAACTGGAGGCCATGATTCACAAAGGAGCCATGGTATTTCTTAAACGCGAATATTCCATTCTCTTCTTCTTCGCTGCGGCGGTTTTTGTCCTGTTAGGGATTGGAATCAACTGGGAGACATCCATCGCCTATGCCAGCGGAGCGCTGTGCTCGATGTTCGCCGGTTTCTTCGGCATGGCGGCGGCCACGCGCGGTAACTCACGTACGGCTGAAGCCGCCAACAAGCACGGCCGCGCCAAAGCGCTGAACATTTCTTACCTGTCCGGGTCCGTCATGGGTCTTTCCGTGGCTTCACTCGGGCTTATTGGTGTGGGCGTGTTCTATTACCTGTTTGCCAAGGATCCTGCAACGGCCAATATCATCAACGGCTTTGCCATGGGTGCAAGCTCCATAGCGCTGTTTGCCCGCATGGGCGGCGGTATTTACACAAAGGCCGCCGACGTGGGATCCGACCTGGTCGGTAAAGTGGAAGCGGGAATTCCCGAGGACGATCCCCGGAACCCCGGTGTTATCGCAGACAATGTGGGCGACAACGTAGGTGACATTGCCGGCATGGGCGCCGACATTTTCGAGTCTTACGTGGGCGCCATCATCGCTACGATAGCCATTGCCGCGACCATGACTATGACCAAAGAAACGGAAGGTCTGCGTTCGGCGTATATGGCCATTTCTCTGCTGGTCGTCATGGGCGGATTGTTGGCGTCCTTCCTGGGCGTTGCCTCCATTAAGGTGCTCCAGAACGCTCCGCCTCAGGCCGCATTGCGGTATTCGACCTTTGTGGCTGCAGCCGGTCTTATTGCCGCCACCTATTATGCCGTAAAAGGCTTGGGCTTGCCCATCGGCGTGTTCTGGGCGGTTGTTTCCGGTCTGGTGGCCGGTATTGTCATCGGTCTGCTGGCCGAGTACTACACATCGTCCACCCCCGTTCGCAAAATTGCCGCACAGTCGCAAACCGGTCCCGCCACAGTAATCATCACCGGTATCGCGATAGGCTTCGAGAGCACCGCGCTCCCCTTGCTGGGAATCTGCGCGGCGACTTACCTGGCTTACGAGTCGGCGGGCATGTTCGGCGTGGGTATCAGCGCGGTCGGCATGCTGAGCACGGTCGGCGCCACCATGACCGTGGACGCGTATGGTCCCATTGCAGACAACGCGGGCGGAATTTCGGAAATGGCCGGTTTGGGGCCTGAGACCCGAGCCATCACGGACGAGCTGGACGCGCTGGGCAACACCACGGCAGCCATCGGCAAGGGTTTCGCCATCGGTTCCGCCGCTCTGACGGCCCTGGCTCTGTTCGTAGCTTTCACGCAGGCCGCGGGGCTTGCTGCCATAGACATCACCAACCCCTTTGTGGTCATCGGTATTTTCATAGGCGGTATCGTACCGTATCTCGTGGCCGCTTTGACCATGACCGCTGTTGGTAAGGCCGCCGGTCAGATGGTGGAAGAGATCCGCCGTCAGTTCCGGGAAATTCCGGGCCTTATGGAAGGCACCGGCAAACCCGATCCCGCCCGATGCGTGGATATCTGTACTCGAGGCGCGCTCAAGATGATGATCGCCCCCGGATTGATCGGTGTGCTCACCCCGGTCGCCGTCGGATTCATTATTGGTCCTGAAGCGCTGGGCGGAATGCTGGTCGGCGCTACCGTGACCGGCGTACTGCTGGCCCTGTTCATGGCTAACGCCGGCGGCGCGTGGGACAATGCCAAGAAGTACATCGAGAAGGGACATCACGGCGGAAAGGGCTCCGACAACCACAAGGCCGCCGTTGTGGGTGACACCGTCGGCGATCCGTTCAAAGACACCTCCGGTCCCACGATGAACATCCTGATCAAGCTGGTGTCCGTTGTGAGTCTCGTTATCGCACCGATTCTTGTTCAGTACTGGAAATAAAGCGATTTCGGGATTGAAATCCTAGGTTCGTTTCAGGGGCCGGTCTCTCTCTGGGGATCGGCCCCTGTGTTTGGAAGCGGAGGAGGCCCCATGGGATTCCGATGCGGACTTGTAGGGTTGCCCAACGTGGGCAAGTCCACACTGTTCAACGCACTCAGTGCGAGCCAGGCGGAAGTTGCCAATTACCCGTTTACCACGATCGAGCCCAATCGAGCCGTGGTCGCTGTTCCGGACGATCGTCTGGCGGAACTGGCCCGGCTGCTGCGGCCGGAGAAGGTCACACCCACTCAGATTCGGTTCGTGGACATCGCGGGACTGGTAAAGGGAGCCAGCCGGGGCGAAGGTTTGGGTAATCAGTTTTTGGGACATATTCGAGACGTTCAGGTCGTGGTTCACGTATTGCGTTGTTTCGAAGATCCTGACGTGGCGCACGTGGAGGGCTCCGTTGATCCGCTGAGGGACGCCGAGGTGGTTCGAACCGAATTGATGCTGGCGGATCTGGAAATACTCGAGAGGCGCTGCGAGAAACTGGCAAAAACGGCCAAAGCGGGGACAAGGGAAGCTCGAGAAGAACTGGACCGGTGTAAACGGTTCCAGGAGCGTATTTCGGGAGGAGCCAAGGGGCTTCGACAGGCTTTTAAGGACGGCGAGGACGAGAATAGGGCGGAGGAGTGGGGCCTGCTTACACACAAACCCGCCATTCTGGTCGCGAATGTGGATGAGAAGGAATGGTCGAACCCGACCATCGTTCCTCGACTTAAGCAAGGCCTCGGAGACGAGCCCGTGCCCCTGATCACCATTTGCGGCGCACTGGAAGCGGAGATTGTCAGGCTGAACGCGGAGGAAAGACAGGAATTTCTGGACGATTTAGGGATTCAGGAGTCCGGCCTGAACAAATTGATTCGGGTCGGACATCAGCTGCTCGGTTTGATCACCTTTTATACTACGGTGGGGCGAGAGCTTCGAGCATGGAGCTTGCCGGTCGGTACTTCCGCACTGGTCGGCGCCGGGAAGATTCACACGGATATGGCTCGTGGTTTCATTCGGGCGGAAGTGGTTCCGTTTGATGCGTTCGTTCAATCGGGGTCGGCGGCTCAGGCGCGTGAATCGGGAAAGATGCGCCTGGAAGGAAAAGAGTACGTGATTGCGGACGGTGATGTGGTCACCTTTCGATTCAGCGTGTAAGGTCAAGGGGATCAGGGTAGAGTTGAATAAAGGTTGTTATTCCGAAAGAAAAGTGATATTTTAAATAAAAAGAGGATTTGCTTCGATTCATTTCATTCTTATCGAAGCTGGAATTGGGCCTCGAGCACAAATATATAAAATGGGATCTCAGGGGCGGTGCGTCGAAACAGTCCGGGAGGTTCCCATTTTCCAACATATGGCGAGCGACCCCCCCGCCCTGCTGAAAAACGCCCAGCTAACAACTGGTTAATGCCGTCAACTGTGTTCCTCACTCGGACATTCGGAGTCGAAGCCGTCGGGTAGGCGTAATCCGTTTCCTTCGTTTCCGGGAGCTGATCATCGCCCACGTAGAAAGGGATGTTCTGATCGATGTCAAACATGAGTAGCGAAATGTTCAGAGTAGGCGATCTCGCCGTATATCCTGCCCATGGAGTGGGTATTATTGAGTCTTTGGAATGCAAAGCAGTGATGGGAGAAGAGCAGGATTTCTATATCATGCGGATCCTGGATTCCGGCATGATTATTATGATTCCTATCAAAAACGCAGGTAACGTGGGACTTCGCCAACTCATATCTAAAGAAGAGATCAACCAGGTGTATCGAATCCTGGAAGACAGGACCACCGAGATTGACAACCAGACCTGGAACCGCAGGTATCGGGAATATATGGAGAAGATCAAGACGGGATCGCTCTTCGAAGTGGCTGAAGTGTTGCGAGACCTCAGCATTCTGAAATCGGACAAGGATCTTTCGTTTGGAGAGCGGAAGATGCTCGACACGGCTCGCAATCTGCTCGTGAAGGAAATTGCGCTGGCCACTGAGATGGAAGAGAATCAGATCGAAAAGCAGTTGAACCAGATTTTTAAGAGTTGATCCCCGCTTCCCGTGTTGTGACGGTTCTGCGTCAGGAAGCGGAGGAATCGATTATTACCGCATTCGATTGGGAGAACGGGTCTATCATCTGGAGATTGGTCCCGCCGATGAAGGCGAACGGCTCGACGTGCTTCTTGCCGGAAAGCTGCCGGACCTATCTCGCGCTCGCGTCCAAAAACTGATCGGCGAAGGCCGGGTTTCTGTTAATGGTGTGCGGGTCAGGAGCAGTTTTCGACCCAGGTCGGGAGATCAAGTCCATACCGAGCTTCCCGAACCCGCTCCCCAAGAAGTTCTTCCGAGAAATATCCCCATAGACGTTTTGACGGAAAACGAAGACTTTTTGGTGCTGAATAAACCTTCGGGTCTGGTGGTTCATCCGGCGCCGGGTCATGTGGACGATACGCTTGTCAGTGCATTGCTCTATCATGTGAAAGGTCTATCCGGCATAGGTGGAGTACTGCGACCCGGCATTGTTCATCGACTGGACAAGGACACTTCCGGCGCTCTCCTGGTGGCCAAGAATGACCGTTCGCACCGTGAGCTTTCCAGACTTTTCAAAGACGGGGAAATCCATAAGACCTACCTGGCGATCGTCAAGGGAAGAGTAACTGAACCGGAGGGAAAGATCGATCTGCCGGTGGGGCGACACCCCGTGGACCGAAAGAAGATGAGCGTCGTGAGCCGTTCGGGGAGGCGTGCGCTTACGTATTACAAGTGCTTGCGCCGGTACGAGTCGCTCGCAGCTTCGTTGCTGGAAGTGCGTATCGAGACGGGTCGTACGCATCAGATTCGGGTGCACATGGCTGCCATCGGCCATCCGGTGCTCGGGGATCCGGTCTACGGAGGCAAGAAAGACATCGAAGAAAGCATTCGCCGGAGCGGCGGACAGGTTCGTCGCCAGATGTTGCACGCCTCGAAGCTTCAATGGGTTCATCCCCAACTGGGGGGATCGGTATGCGTTGAAGCGCCCCTTGCCGAAGACATGGAGGCTGTATTGTCCCTGCTGGCTCGTTTGGACGAGAGCGAGTAGGAGGTGGGGGCTCGGAAAACAAGGGGCCACGGCATGTCGGGAATTTCGCTGTGGCAAACGAATGACGGACAGTGGCCCCGGTTGCGAGCTCTGTTGGTCATCCGCGCGAACCGGCTGGGGGGGGATCATGGGACGTCCCTTTTGTTCAGATTAGGCTAATTCGATTTGGAATCGGAATGTTGCCGAAAACGCTTGACATTCTAGCAGGGAGGATTATCATAATGGTGTTTCTTCCCTCCGAAAAATCAGTGTGCGTAATAAGCGAACATCCCGAATAACCCTAGAACCTGCGCGTAATCCTCATTGAATTTGTTTCCAATGTAAGTAACCGCCTCACTATTTTAATATTTTTTTATTTCGGTTCGCGTATACACCGCGCTCGACAGCCGAAATAGATTCATTTGTCAGGAGATGGGATGAATCTAGTTGAATTGAAAGTAAAAGGTATAAATGAACTTACCGCCCTGGCCAAGCAGCACGGTGTGGAAGGCGCGAGCGGTATGCGTAAACAGGAATTGATTTTCGCCCTTCTTCAGGCGCAGACCGAGAAGAACGGCCTGATTTACGGTGAAGGGGTACTCGAAACCCTACCGGATGGATTCGGGTTCCTGAGGGCTCCGGACTACAACTATATTCCGGGTCCGGACGATATCTACGTTTCTCCATCCCAGATCCGGCGATTCAATCTTCGTACGGGCGACACCGTGTCCGGCCAAATTCGCCCTCCAAAGGACAACGAGCGGTACTTTGCATTGCTCAAGGTCGAGTTCGTCAATTATGAGGATCCGGAAGTGGCTCGGGATAAGATCCTGTTCGACAACTTGATCCCTTTGTATCCTCAAAAGAAACTGAATCTGGAGATTGTGGACCGTCCCAAGAACTACTCTCTGCGTATTATGGATCTGTTGACTCCCATCGGCCAGGGTCAGAGAGGACTCATCGTCGCCCCCCCGAGAACCGGTAAGACCATGCTGCTCCAGGCCATTGCGAATGCCATCTCGACGAATCACCCTGAAGTGGTTTTGATCGTTCTGCTTATCGATGAACGTCCCGAGGAAGTGACGGACATGCAACGTTCCGTCAAGGCCGAAGTGATCAGCTCGACCTTCGACGAGCCGGCCCAGCGCCACGTGCAGGTGGCGGAAATGGTCATAGAGAAAGCCAAACGCCTGGTGGAACACCAGAGGGACGTGGTCATCCTTCTGGATAGCATCACCCGCCTGGCCAGGGCGTACAACACGGTGGTGCCCCCCAGCGGTAAGATTCTTTCCGGCGGTGTGGACTCCAACGCGCTGCACCGTCCCAAACGCTTCTTCGGCGCCGCCAGAAACATAGAAGAGGGAGGCAGTCTCACCATCATCGCTACGGCTTTGATCGATACTGGAAGCCGCATGGATGAGGTCATTTTTGAGGAGTTCAAGGGTACGGGCAACATGGAGATCCATCTGGACCGCAAGTTGGCGGACAAGCGTATTTTCCCCGCCATCGACATCAACCGTTCGGGAACGCGCAAAGAGGAACTCCTGTTGGCGCCCGAAGTGCTGAACCGGGTATGGATACTCCGCAAACTACTCTCACCTCTCACCTCTGTCGACAGCATGGAGTTTCTCCTTGAGAAATTCGACGGCACCAAGAACAATCAGGAATTCCTGAACTCCATGAATCGATAACTTTCCACCGAATAGCCCATTCTCCGGCTTGCAATAAGGAATAAATAGGTTATAATAAAAATTTAGCCTGCATAGGCGTATAGTTCACGCGAAGGATCTTCGCATACAGAGGAGAATTTGTATGAAAAAAGATATTCATCCCGATTACCACCGCACCAAGGTGCGTTGCGCCTGCGGCAACGAGCTTGAGGTAGGTTCCACTCAGAAAGAGATCCGGGTGGAAGTGTGCTCCAAATGCCATCCTTTCTTCACAGGAAAGCAGAAGCTGGTGGACTCGGAAGGCCGGGTCGAACGTTTCCTTAAGAAATACAAAGACTTCCAGGCTATTCCCCCGTCCAAAAACGCGTAAGAAGATGGCAAAATTCAACGTAGGCGGACAGGCTGTAATCGAGGGCGTGATGATGCGCGCACCCACGTCTCTGGCCATCGCCGTTCGACGCGCCAACGGGGAAATCACCGCCAGGGAAGACGCCCTGAGCTTGGTGGGAGACCGGTTTCCCTTCCTGAAGTGGCCGCTGGTGCGGGGAACCATTGTGCTGGTGGAATCCATGGCTCACGGCCTCAAGGCGTTGAACTTCTCCGCCGAAATGGCCATGGACGATGAATACCCGGATCGAAAGAAGACGGCGGGGAACTGGGCCTTGGCGGGAACGTTGGTTTTGGCCGTCGCCTTGGGCCTGGCCCTGTTCGTAGCGCTTCCCCACCTCCTGTCCTATTGGGCGGGCAAAACCTCCTGGCTCCGGTACGGCGTGAATTCGGTGGCTTTCCACCTGGTGGACGGGGCAATCAAGCTGGCGTTGTTTTTGGCTTACGTTAAGGGCATTTCCATGCTCAAAGACATTCGCAGGATTTTCCAGTATCACGGGGCCGAACACAAAGCGATCTATGCCTATGAAAACGGAGATGAACTGATTCTGGAAAACGCCCGCAAATACCCGACCCTGCATCCGCGGTGCGGAACTTCGTTTCTTCTTCTGGTTCTCCTGATCAGCATAGTGCTGTTCTCCGTAGTGTTCCCAGTGCTGTCCGTCTTTTCGCAGGGTGAAGGCAGCCTCCGCAATGTGTGGCTCATCGGTGTAAAAATACTGCTCATGCTCCTGGGTCAGACTGATCATGGCGCCCGGTTTGTGGCTCCAGAAACTCACCACCCTTCCGCCATCGGATGATCAATTGGAAGTGGCCCTGGTGGCCCTGAGGCGCGTCCTCTCCATGGAAGCCGGAAAAAAAGGGCTCTCGTCCGCCATCGTGTAGATTCCTAGCAACACGTCCTCTAAAGCAGGTCGCAAGATCCCATATGGAAGCATTCGAACAGCTGGAAAAAATCGTTCTTCAACATGCTGAACTGGAAAAAAAGCTCAGCGATCCGGAAGTACTGCGGGACAGGGAAACCTATCAGAAATACGCCAAGGAGCACGCCGCGATTGCGCCGGTGGTGACGACCTACGGAAACTACAAGCGCGTACACGAAGAAATTCGAAAAAACCAGGAATTGCTTTCGGATGCGGATGAGGACCTCCGCCAACTGGCCCGGGAAGAGATTCAGGAACTTCGAGGGGAGGTGCAGGAACTAGAAGAACAGCTCCGCACCCTCATAACGCCCAAAGACCCCAACGACGAGAAAAACATCGTTCTCGAGATACGGGCCGGAACGGGCGGCGATGAGGCCGCCCTTTTTGCGGCAAGCCTGTTTCGCATGTACACCCGATACGCCGAATTGCGCCGATGGAAGACCGAGGTGCTGAGCCGGCACGCCACCGGAGTCGGGGGCTTCAAGGAAATCATAGCGCTGATCGAAGGAAGGGGAGCCTACAGCCGGCTTAAGTTCGAGAGCGGTGTGCATCGAGTTCAGCGGGTTCCGGTGACCGAGGCCCAGGGACGGATCCACACGTCCACCGTCACTGTGGCGGTCCTTCCCGAAGCCGAAGAGGTGGAAATCCAGATCGATCCCGATGAACTTCGGATCGACGTGTATCGTTCCACGGGGCATGGAGGCCAGAGCGTGAACACCACCGACTCCGCGGTCCGGGTGACCCACTTGCCCACCGGGATCGTGGTAACGTGCCAGGACGAAAAATCGCAGCACAAGAACAAGGCCAAGGCCCTCAAGGTTCTCCGCGCAAGGCTCCTGGATATAAAGGCTCAGGAGCAGCAGGACCAGATCTCGAAAGACCGGAAGAATCAGGTAGGCACCGGAGAGCGGAGCGAGCGCATTCGCACCTATAACTTCCCCCAGGGACGAGTCACGGACCATCGAATCGGGTTGACGTTGTACAAACTCGAGCAAGTGCTCGAAGGAGACCTCGATCCCGTCATCGAGCCCCTCTTTGCCAACCATCAGGTTGAAATTCACCGACCGGATGAGTCTTGAGAGCCGCCACGGAACGAGTTTGGACGATCCGGGACGTCCTCAACTGGACGATCGCTCATCTGAAGAGCAAACAGGTCACTCAGCCGAGGGCCACGGCGGAAGTCCTGCTGGCCCATGCGCTGGGCGTGGATCGCATCTCGCTCTACATCAACTTTGACAAGCCGTTGAATCCGGACGAGCGCGCGCATTTCCGCCGGTTGATCAAGAGAAGGCTGGCCGGCGAACCCACCCAGTATATCACCGGTCGTCAGGAATTCTGGTCCCTAAGCTTCCAGGTGAACCCTCATGTTCTGATACCGAGACCGGAGACGGAACTGATGGTCGAGGAGTCGCTGCGGCTTTTTCGGGACGCTCGTCCATCCTCCGTATTGGAGCTGGGGACCGGCTCCGGCGCTGTCATCGTGGCCCTGGCCAAGGAACTCGACTCAGACATACGGATCGCAACGGATCGCTCGGTTGAAGCGGTCTTCACCGCCCGCAGGAACGCCGAATCGCTCGGGTTCGGAGGACGCATCCAGTTCCTGGCGGCCGATCTGTTCCAGCCCTTTAAGACCGAGCCCGTGTTTGACCTCATCGTGTCCAACCCTCCCTATGTTTCCCCCGAGGAATATGCGGATCTTCCGCGTGAAATCAAAGACTTCGAACCGAGAGAGGCGCTGATGGCGGATCGGGGAGGCCTGGCCGTGCTCCATCGCATTCTGAAGGAAGCTCCGTCATACCTGAAGCCCAGGGGGTGGCTCTTACTCGAAATCGGATGCACCCAAAAGGAACGCGTTTTGAAGATCGCCGAGCAGATGGAAACGTATGTTGACGTGAGCGTGTTGGACGACTATTCTGATCGGCCGAGGCTGCTTCGAGTTCAGAGAGGGTAGAAGATGGACAAAATCAGGATCGTTGGCGGAAAACGGCTTTCGGGTGAAGTCGCTGTAAGCGGGGCCAAGAACGCGGCCCTGCCCATTCTTGCGGCGACGATTCTGACGGAAGGGCCGAACCGCTTGCTGGGCATGCCCGGACTGAGGGATATTGCTACGATCCAGGCCCTGCTCACGAGATTGGGAGTCCGATTCGAGAACTCCGATGGGCTTGTGGTGGACGCGGCGCAAATGGATAGATGGGAAGCCCCTTACGACCTGGTAAAGACCATGCGGGCATCGGTCCTCGTACTGGGACCGCTTCTGGCTCGCTTCGGCCGGGCCAAGGTGTCTCTGCCCGGGGGTTGCGCCATAGGAGCTCGCCCCATCGATGTGCATCTCGCCGGGCTGGAAAAGATGGGAGCAGCCATTGAACTCGACCATGGTTATGTGGTGGCCAGGGCTTCCCGCCTGAACGGCGCCGAGATCGATATGGACATCCCCTCGGTAACCGGCACGGAAAACCTGCTCATGGCCGCGACTCTGGCAAAGGGAGTAACCGTCCTCCGAAACGCGGCCCGGGAACCTGAAATCGTGGATCTGGCAGACGCCTTGAGCAAAATGGGGGCTCGCATCCACGGCCAGGGAACGTCCACGATTACCGTGCAAGGCGTGGATCGCTTGCACGCCGCCACCCATACCGTTATCCCGGACCGAATCGAGACGGGGACCTACATGGTCGCCGCCGCCATCACGGGAGGGGACATATTGATCCGCGGCGGCCGGATGGACCATTTGACGGCCCTCACCGAGAAATTGACGGCAGCGGGAGTCCGCGTCAATGAGGAACCCAACGGCTTCCGGGTCAGGGGAGAGCGAAGAGTGCGGGGCGTTGATGTGACCACGGCGCCTCATCCGGGTTTTCCAACCGATATGCAGGCCCAATTTATGGCGCTTATGGCGGTCTCGGACGGCCTGAGCGTAATTACGGAAAACGTGTTCGAAAACCGGTTCATGCACGTGAGCGAATTGAAACGCATGGGAGCCGACGTTCAGGTGGTGGGAAGAAACGCCGTAGTCCGGGGCATGCCTTCCTTGGGAGGCGCGCCGGTCATGGCCACGGATTTGAGAGCCAGCGCATCCTTGGTGCTGGCCGGTCTCGTTGCGGAGGGAGAAACGGTGGTGGATCGCGTCTATCATCTGGATCGCGGCTACGAGGCGCTGGAAGCCAAATTCTCTTCCCTCGGCGCTCAGATCGAACGTATTGCATAAGGATTCGAAAAACCCTCAGGGTCAACCACCGGCCATGAACGTAAGGGTGCGTTTTCGCCTGATGTAAGTCATTCATATATACCCTCCAGCCATACGCCAAACATCATGCGCAGACTTCTGGTGGTCATAACCATCGCCTTTATGGCGGGCCTCGTTCTGGGTCCCCTCTGCGTTCCCGTCAAGCCTCTCATTTACCTTGCGCTCGCCCTGAGTTTCCTTACGGCAGCTTTTCTGCTGCTGAAAAAGAAAAACGCGGTCGCAGCCATCGCGCCCGTTTTCATGTTCATCGGAATGCTGCATGGAATTCCGAGCGATCCCACCTCGTCTTCGTCCGAACACATCGTCCTTCTGGCCGACAAGGAGGCCGCTTTTCCCGTGATTGCACGTGTTACGGACGACGCAGTCAACTATCTGGACCGCACGGTCTTCACGGTGGAGAGCGACCGGGTATGTGAAAGTGGGACCTGGCAGTTGTGCCAAGGCAAAGTCCGTGTCAACGTACTTCATGCTGCACAAACGTATTACAAGGGACAGCAGCTCGCTCTGCTCCTGGAACCCAAACGACCCAAGAGCTTTCGAAATTCCGGGGGATTCATATACGATCGATTTCTGGCTCGAAGAGACATCTACGCCACGGCGTTTGTGCCGGACGAGGCGTACGTGGTCCCGTTTGGTCCGGACGAAGAGGTCTCGTTGGAACAGCGTATTCTCGACTACCGGCAGCGGTTGTCCCGGTTTTACAGCAACACGCTGGGGCCCGACGAGGCGGCGGTCTTAAAAGCCCTGATCCTGGGGAATCGCGGAGAATTGAGCTCGGACGTCAAGACGTGGTTCCAGAATACCGGGGCGGCCCATCTGCTGGCCATCTCCGGCCTGCACATGGGCATGGTGGCTTTCGGATGTTTCTGGTTGATCCGATGGCTGTTGAGAAGATCGGCCCGACTGGTCTTGCACACCAACGTGTTCAAGTCGGCATTGATCCTCAGTGTGGCGCCGCTGATAGGCTATGTGGCTGTTTCCGGAGGCTCCCTGTCCGCCTTACGCTCCTTTATCATGATTTCAGCGTTCATGGCCGCGTTTTTGCTGGACAGGGATCCGGATACGCTTACCTCGCTGGCACTGGCTGCCTTGGTGATTCTGGCCGTGTGGCCCACCGCGGTGTTCGAACCTTCCTTCCAGCTTTCTTTCGTCACGGTGACCGCCCTGATTTGTGTGGCGCCTCGCCTGGCGGACATCCTACCCAGGGAATCGTTCCGATCCCGGTTTGTGTTCTACGTTGCCGCTCTTCTGGTCACGTCCCTGGTGGCCGGGTTGGCGACGGCGCCTCTGGTGGCCTACTATTTCAACCGGGTTTCCCTGGTGGGACTGCCGGCCAACGCCTTACTCGTGCCGTTGACCGGGTTCTGGATTCTACCGCTGGGCCTGCTGGGAACCGGACTGCAGTCCGTGTCTCCGTGGGCGGCGGCCCTCGTGCTGAAGGCCTCCGCTTTGGGTGTGTCAGGCATGATCCGGATCGTACGAAGCCTGGCGGAACCGGATTGGAGTTCCACCACCGTGTTCACGCCCAGCCTGATTGAAATTTCCCTCTGCTACGCCGCTCTGTTGCTTGCCGTGAATGTGTGGAAAAGAAGATGGATACCCTGGGCGTTGGCGGGCGTGCTGGTGCTCGGCATGGTCGACGCGGCCTACTGGGCGGTCAAGAGGTGGGGGCAGGAAGGCATCACGGTGACGATGTTCGACGTGGGGCAGGGAGCTTCGACGTTGGTGACGTTTCCCAAAAGCGTTCACATGGTCGTCGACGGCGGCGGTTTCGGCTCGAGTTCGTTCGATGTCGGAGAGCGGGTGGTGGCCCCGGTGCTTTGGGCTCAAAAAATCTTGCGCCTGGACTATCTGGTGCTCACGCACCCACAGATCGATCACGTGGGAGGACTCCCCTTTCTGGCGGAAGAGTTTCGACCCCGGGAGCTTTGGACCAACGGGGAGCCGGGAGATAATGAAGCCTATGCCCGCCTCATGGCCGTGGTGCGGGAAAAGGGCATCCGTCATCGCGTCCTCTCTTCCCGGAGCGCCCCTATGAGCATCGGGGACGCCCAAATCGAGGTGCTCCATCCCCCGGAACCTTTTCAGCCGGACGGACGGCCGGACGGTGGACTGGACACCAACGACCGCTCGCTAGTACTCAGAATCCGGGGGAACGGCATGACCGTGTTGTTTCCCGGAGATCTCCAGAAAAAGGGGGAAAGGATATTGATAGAGTCGGGCAAGCCGATCCGATCCCACGTCCTGGCGGCGCCTCACCACGGGAGCCGGTCTTCCAGCTCGATCGCCTTTCTGGACCGT
Source organism: Deltaproteobacteria bacterium (assembly GCA_016208165.1). Classification (NCBI taxonomy): domain Bacteria; kingdom Pseudomonadati; phylum Myxococcota; class Myxococcia; species Deltaproteobacteria bacterium. The sequence goes on along the minus strand of JACQYL010000025.1, from coordinate 76,750 downwards.
GTGCGGCCTCGGATCGCGGTCATCAGTGCGGGCCTTGGAAACCCTTGGAATTTCCCTCACCCCGATGTGTTGAGCCGCTACCGCGATCGGGACTGTTCCGTCTATCGAACGGATATGGACGGGGAGATCGTCATCCACGCGGAAGATGGGAAGATCCGAATACGCACCTTCGGCCGGAGAGAGGAAACCTTCGAGCTTTTCGAAAGGTTGGAAGACGGTTTACCCGATCCCCGAGAGTTCGGGCTGAAATAGGCCGACTCGAGGCGCGACACCGGACCCGCCGGCGGATCCGGTCACTGGATCCGGCTCGCGGCCAACGAAGGTACCCCGGTTTGGATTGGCCCCTCGGGTGAGGCGCGTTATTTTTCCGTGCGTATTCATCTCTCGCCACCAGAAAAGCCGACCTTTTCCGATTCTACAGACCGCGATTTCATCAACAAAATTGGGTTCATACGGAATTATTGGATATTGACCCGGGAAAGAGCAATCAGGTAGCCTATTCAGCAAGAGCAGGCCTTGGTCACCATGAAATGCACTACAATCCGAACAGAAGTTGCACAAAAAGGAGCTGACACACAGGACGAGGAAGGGGGTTTGACCGGGCTTTACGATGACATAAATCGATGTTCTGCGCTTTAATGCACCATCATGAGAAGGTATTTACTTTACATTTCTTATTAAAAAAGAGGCGCTATCATGAAATTATCCCGTATGAGTTTGTTTGCCGGTTGCGTACTTGCCGTTACATTAGGCTGTTTTCTTTATCCGTCTACAACAGTCGGTTTCGATATCCAGATCGATGTTGCTCCGAATGTACTCAACATTCAGAGCGAAAGCACGGTTGTCACTGTTCACACCGACATCGACTATAATTTGGTCGTTGGATCGAGCGTGTTTCTCAACAATGTTGCAATCGACCACTGGAAAGCCGACGATCGAGGCAATTTTGTTGCCAAGTTCTTGTCGGACGAGATAAAAACCTTGGACGGATTGATCATAGGCGATTACAATACACTGACGTTGACCGGTTACACGACCGAGGGAGAAGCATTCATAGGAAGTCAGGACATCATGGTCGTTAACAATATCCCTCAAGGGAAGAAATAACGATCAGACGGCGCTCAGGTTACATCACTTTGGTTTTATGAAAGGCAGAGATGGATATGCTCTGCCTTTTTCTTCATGCTCGGGGGATTCCGGGGAGCTAAATAGCTCCCCGGTTTATCTTCCCCGGAGTGTTGAAGGCCTTCAGGCGGGAGGAGCGGTCATCTCCCTGAGCCGCTTCAGCAGATCCGCGGGAACCGTGTCATCAACCGCTTCGAGAGCCGGTTCCGGCCGGCCGCCAAGCACCTCGAAGCCGCGATTGAGCACGCGATCGTTCCAAATCGCATCCAGATCGTTCTTGATCAGCTTTTCGGAAGCCAATTCGATCGGCCGTTGACTTAATTTGCTGACTACCCAATGGTTGGCGACATTGGCGAGCCATCGACTGTTGTCCCGAAATGCATCCTTATTGTGAGGCAACAGAGCGCGCCTGGTAAGCAGGAGCCACGCGAGGGTCGCCATTTCGTGGGCCGTAACCGACTCCGAGGCCATCACCAGACCGGTCTCCGGCTCCAGCACATACCCATCGTCCGGACCGAACGTGGCGAGCATTTTGTCCGCCGCGGAGAGCACCAGCCGTTGTTTTTCGAGCAGGGTTTTCACCGTATTGCCCTCGGCCGTTTTCTCGTGGAACGTGGATGCATCCCGATGATATTCCAGGCGCGTGTCCGTGCGCCAGTAACCCACGGCCGCCTTCAGGCCCAACGTGGCGCCCGCAAGCACGTGCCGGCCGCAACGGGGCACGAGAACGATATGATCCACCTCCTTGAGTATGCTGGGCATCATGAGTCCGCGTTTCCAGTGGGAGCCGGCGGCCGGCATATCCTCATAGAAAGCGTCCCATCCCGCTTCTTCGAAAAAATGGAGTTCCGCCCCCGCCTCGATCACGGCCCGGGCCATGCCGCTGTGTTCCATCAAACGGCGGGAACTGCCTTTGAAGCCTTTCGGCGTCAGTTTGACGTGCTCGATGCCGGACATATCTCCCACAATCACCCGGCCCGCTCCCTTTTCCTTGAGCGGTTCGATGGTCGCCGCAAGGGCCATGGGGCTCGTTGTGGCGGGATAGGGTTTGCCCGAGTTCGAGGCCGGTTTGACGAACACGGCGTCGCCTTTGGACAACCAGGAAAAATCCGTGGCCGCTTCCGCCACGGCGCGAATCGCGGACTTCAATGTTTCGGAAGAGGGGTCCTTGGGTACGCTGGCGAGGAAGACTCGGGCGGTAGTTGTCGTGGTCATGATGTTCTCCTATTGAAATCCGAGGGAAACGTTGAAAATCCCACCGGCGGGACTCAGACTCCCTTCAAACCTTCCAAGCATGCCCGCACCGCTTTTAGCGGAGAGGGTGTGGAAGGGCGCATTTTTTAACCACCGAACCTGTCGGGTATTAAGCAGCCGAGCGTCCGGTGAATCCTATTTCCGCCAGGCCGCATGATATCTAGGGGTATTGATTTACGAGCCAATGGCAGGTAGCCTACCATAATTCAGTTGATTTAACCCGCCCTCGTAGTAGGAATTTTCAAGAAAGGGCCTGTCTGCTCAAAGCCGGGTTTCAACGGCGGTTAAGTCCGGCGGAAAGGATTCTCCACCATGCGCTGTCCTGCATCAACTCCCGTCCTCGCAAGCCGTCCCATGCGGAAGTCCGGCGCCTTCCATCAACGAGCGGCCCACGAACGCCGGCGCAGCGCCCGTTGGAAAGGGACCTGCCGTATCATTCTGCTATTCTTGGTTGTTGCAGCCCTGGCCGGATTCCCAGGGCTTTTTCCCGGAAACCCCGCGGCGTTCGCCGAACCGCCCAAAGCCACGCAAGGGGCTTCGCCTGCGGCCGCGTACCTGGAACTCCCTTTGCCCCAGGATGGCGAGATCAAGAGTTTTACCGACCGGGAATGCCTGGCCCCTTTCGAAATCAAGGCCGCGGCCGGATCGAACTATCTGGTGAAACTGGCGGACGACGCTTCCCATGCCGCCGTCATGACGATCTTTGTGAAGGGCGGTTCCACCATCCAAGTCGACGTACCCTTGGGAACCTATGAATTAAAATATGCGGCGGGCGACAAGTGGTACGGCTACGACCACCTGTTCGGACCCAATACCGGGTACAGCAAAGCGGACACCCGGCTGAACTTCATCCGCACCGAAAACCAGGTGTCCGGCTATTCGGTGACCTTGTACGCCGTGCCGAGCGGAAATTTGAGGACGTACGCGATTAATGCGAGCGAGTTTTAGGAGAAAAGGTCCGAACTGCGCCCAAAAAACCTTTGACGATGCTCGCGAGCTTGAGTTTTAATACCAATCGGTTTATTGTGACGTCATATAAACTGAAGTAGAGTGATTTTCGGGCCCCGTTGGGAATAGGGGATTGTACTCAGAAACCACGGACGTGGTAAGGGGCAGTCCCCTTTTTTCTTTGTTGTAGGAGGGACGCTAAACCAAGTTCGTTTCAATATGATGTAATCACATAAAAAAACAGCATCCGTCCTCTATATGGAGACGAAGATGAGAATATGCTCATATGTTGTCAAAAACGGCTTCAATATTTAGACGCAAAGAGTGGCAGTTATCTCGGGGGTCAATTGTGATGAGAATTAAGGGGGTCGACTTTGACGACCATTTGCTGGCGGCTCAACGCGAAGGATCGTTGGTGGTTTTCGCCGGAGCCGGCGTTTCCATGGGGCCACCATCAAATTATCCGAGTTTTAAGGAGCTGGCTGAAGAGATCGGTAAGCTGGCCCGTGACAAAATCAAGAGTGATGAACCCATCGAATACTACTTTGGCAGACTCGTTCGGCGTGATTTCCCTGTTCACGAGCGAGTAAAGCATCTACTTTCCGATTCAGCGTCGAAACCAAAAGGGCTACACGAAGACCTCCTCAGGCTTTTCAGCGACATAAATCGGGTTCGTTTGGTCACCACTAACTTTGACACCCATTTACAAACGGCCGCAGAGGATGTGTATGGAAAAGCCCCTGAGGTTTTCAAAGGTCCTGCTCTGCCTTTAGGGCATGATTTTCACGGGCTCGTTTACCTGCATGGCAGTGTTCTCGACGATTCAAGGCAACTTATTCTGACGGACCAAGATTTCGGCCGGGCCTATTTAACAGAGGGCTGGGCCACCCGATTTCTTTTTTCCATGTTTTCTCGATACACGGTCTTGTTCGTGGGCTACAGCCACAACGATACTATAATGCATTACCTTTCGCGTGGGTTGCCGCCCGAAAGAACTGGGACTCGCTTTGCCTTGGTCGACGCGAGTGCCAACATGGATGAATGGCGGTATCGCGGTATTGATCCGTTATCATACTCCTTATTGATGGATGGAATAGATCACTCAAATCTGGACGTGTCAGTTGCCGGCTGGGCTGATTTGGCAAACCGTGGCGCATTGGATACGGAACAACGCATAGCGGAACTCGTTGAGGGAGAACCTCCTTTGGACCCGGAGTCTCAAGGTTATTTGCTTTGGGCGACCAAAGATCGAATTGCGTTGCGGTTTTTCGTACGTCACGCGAAAGAACCGGAGTGGCTGAAATGGGTTGCCGACCATAAGCTGTTGGATTCCTTATTTTCACCAAAAGACCTTTCCGAACGGGAGTGGGAGCTGGCAGTGTGGGTTGCCGAGGATTTCGCGGCAGACCATCCTGAAAGTGTTTTCTGCATACTGGGGCGTTACCCTACGGCGCTGAACGATGTTTTTGTTTCGGAGATCGCCAGACAGCTTGCTCATAGGAAACCGTCCCCTAATAAGGAAACCATTACTCGATGGATTCTAATTCTGGTGCAAAATAGCGCTTCTGTGAATTACCAGCCCGGCTTGTCGTTTGTCATCTTGCTGGAACGGGCTATTGAATTAGACGCCATCAATGCGGCTACCTTGTTGTTTGCGCACCTCACAGAGCCCCGCCTAAAGCTGAAAAAACCTTTCAACTTGCTGGATGAAGAACAGAAAGAAGAGAATGTAGTAGATGTGGAAGTTGAATTTCCAGATGTTCATCTTCACCTGCAAGAGCTTTGGAGTGGAAAGCTCCGTCCTAGACTCGCAGATCTGGCGATTCCTCTTTGGCCAAATATCATACGGAACATCTGCCAAGCTTACGAACTCCTCCATGTATGGGGAAAGGCATCACCGCAATGGGATCCTCTGAGTTTGGAACGCTCATCCATCGAGCACCACGAACAAGATCAATACCCGAGTAGTATGGATGTCCTAATTGACGCGGCAAGGGATTGTCTGGAGTGGGCCCTTCACACTCATGAACCTATTGGACGCGCATGGATTGAAAGCCTGGCGGCTATGGATTCGCAGATTTTACAGCGTTTGGCAATCTATGGCATTTCAATCACCAACAGCCTGACTCCTGCGGAAAAGGTACGGTGGCTGCTTGAGAAAGGTTTTCTGATGGCCACAGGATTGAAGCACGAGGTTTTCCAATTATTGAAACAAGCCTATCCAAAGGTTGGTGCCGAGTTACGCCTAGCACTTCTGGATGCCGCGATAACAGAGATAGATTCGGTTCCCGAGGAAGATAAGCGGGATAAGGACGGAAAGGAATACAAGAAGTTCAATTTATTCATCTGGTTATCTTCAGCAGATCCATCATGTGAAGAAGTAAGGACTCGATTGGACGAAATTAAGCTTAAATTCCCCGACTTCCGGCCCAGAGAACATCCTGATCTGGCTTTTTGGCTGTCTGGAGCAAGTTGGTCTGGCCCCCGAAGTCCCTTATCCGTGAATGAACTACTTGAAATACATCCGCAGGAGTGGATGGAGGATTTTGTGACTTATGTTGGGGATGATTTCAGGGGACCAGATCGGAATGGACTACTCAAGATGATCGGAGAGGCCGTTGCGCTGGATCTCAGTTGGGGAAAAGAACTCGTTGGATGCCTCATTGAAAAAAACGATCCAACTTTGGATCTCTGGGAGTGTGTCTTTAGCGGGCTGAGGAGTACGGAACTGTCAGAGGAAGAGTGGGATTTCATTCTTTCGATTTCTCAGGAAGTGCGGGGACTGGCAAGGCATCGTGCCGATGATATCTCAGACCTGCTGGAACACGGTGCACAAAAAAAAAGTGGAGGAATACCAGTCTCGTTGCTTGGCAAAGCCGATGAGGTCGCCGAGAAAGTCTGGAGCACTCTTGAGGATAAGGAAGACGAGGGGGGTAATGACTGGGTAATGAAAGCGATCAATCACCCTGCCGGAAAGCTACCCTTGTTCTGGTGTCATGCTCTCACCAAATCCCAAGAGAAGGACGGAGGAAAGAAGCTGGAATTGATCCAGCCGTACAAAGATCGGTTCAACACGATTATCGATGCCAAGACCGAGGCTGGGGCATTGGGTCGGGTCATCCTCGCCAGCCAGTTAGGGTTTCTGTCCTTCCTCGATGAAGTCTGGTCGCGTGAAAACATTGTTCCACTATTTGACTGGAATAAAGGGGCAAAGCAGGCTCGCCAAGCCTGGGAGGGGTGGCTCACTTGGGGACGGCCTTTGGCCCCCGTGCTAGATGAACTCCTACCCCATTATCGAAACGCATTCTCACATCTTTCATCTGAATTAGAGAGAAAAAGGGAACCATTTGTACAGCATGTTGTTGTCATCTCACTGTTTGGAATAAACAATCCGTTGGAGGATAATTGGTTATTCGATTTTTTGGAAAAAGCTGAGGAGCAAGACCGGACTATCTTCGCATCGCATCTCGGGAACCGTCTCTTCAACATGAAAGATGACACTAAAACCGGACTCTGGCAACGATGGTTGAAAAGATATTGGGAGGCCAGAAATCAAGGGGTGCCGTTGTCGCTTTCTGAGGGGGAGCTCAATCGGATGGTCGAATGGGCGGGCGAGCTGGAACCGGTTTTTCCCGAGGTGGTTGACGTCATCTGCGAGGGCAGGGTTCCTACACTAGAGCATACTTCGGTCTTTCACCGCATGAAAAAAGGGCAAAGCGGTCTCTCTGTTCGCTATCCTGAGGCCATGTGCAGGTACTTGATTCATCTGATATCATATACCGATGTTCCAAGATATTTTTGCAGGGATCTCGAAGAATTGACGGACCAAGTCGTTTCTTCCGAAGCCCCCGCCGATTTGCTGAAACAACTTTGCGAAAGGTTGGCTAAAGTTGGATGTCTCAATGCCGGTGAGCTATCAAAGAAAATCAAAGGCTGACTACTACTATCTGACCGTCGATTCAGGAGGATCAGACGGACCCTGCCCAACCGGCAATCCCCCGCTCGCTCGGCCTACTCGATCTGCGTGTTGCCGGGCAACAAAAGGCCCCACCCGAATTATGACCGCATTCGTATGCAAAATGTAAGCCGTACAGCCGCCTCTTGTCCTACGGACCCGGACAACAAGTTGTCCGGGCCACCCCTTGAAACGTTCTTATCGGACGTGTCTGCCCCTCCCCGTTTAGTAATCACTTCCCAGGTACCGCTCATCCCCGGTTGCGGCGCGGAAGCGGCGCAACCCGCTCAAAAAGTTTTGAAAGGGGGGTTACGGGGGGGAAACTTTTCCAAAAGTTTCCCCCCCCGTGATTCACTTCAATACTAACCTCTCCTCGGCTCCTTACCGCGGGCGCTTGCGGAACACGATGTCTCCGTAATAGGCCGTGGCGGACTCGCCGGTGTTGTCCGTATCGGTCATGACGGCCACCCCGGAAATCGCGGGCGGCTCGTCTTTGAACGCATTTTTGTAGTCCTCATAGAGATTCCGTTCTTCATCCACCCACGTATTGAGCTTCTCCTTTCCGCTTTCGATCACCACCATCATGGTCCGGTCGGTGTACGGGTTGGGTACAACCAGCCCCTGCGGCGCATTGGAAGCCCAGATATAATTGATGGAAGCCAGGGGGGGATACTCTCCATAAAACAGTTTCGCCACCTGGTATTTGACCTTGTCGGAGAAGCTCAACTTGTCGGCGTCGTAGGCAAACGTGATGTAGATCCGGGCCGGGTAGTCGTCCCCTTCCTTTTTATGCACGTCGCCTTTCTTGAGAATGTTGACCGCCTTCCATCGCCATTGGACAATGGGATATTCCTTGGGATCGATGGCGATCTTTCGAATCAAGCCCGAGGCGGAAGCTTCGGCCGTGGCTTTCACTACCACCTGTCCGTTCTCTTCGACCAGTTGGTACCGGGTGTGGCGTTCGATTTTCTTGAAATTTAGCGGTTCCCAGTGGGCCGGAAGCGGGCTGGTCGCCGCTTCGGCCGAGAAGGGACCCACCTCGATTACGGACGGGGATTCGGCGAGGGTGATCGGACCGCTCAGGACAACAAGGATCAAAACGATGGTGAAGGAACTCAGACATGCTTTTGATACGTTCATTTTGCACCAGACCTTGCTTGGGTACGTGGACAGAAAAGAAGGTGTTACCATGAATGCTCATTTATCTTAACACAGTCATCATCGGTTCATAAATGAAGAATAGCTTTTCGGTGCGACATCATGCCGGTCTATGATGCAATAGATACGGCACCGAGTCCGAAGGACAGAAGGCGACTTACGTCTTAAATCATAGGGCTGTGTGATGTCATACGCCGGGTGGGACCTCTTGTTGCTGCGCAAGGCGGACAAGCAAGTTGTCCTGGCCACCCATGTCCCTGTTTTCACGGATGAAATCAGGCTCTATCGGCTTATTGGGGCTGAAGCGGAGCCAAATAGATGATGCCCTCATCGCGACCTTTTCTCTCTCCCTCGACGAACTCGGGCCATACTACAGAGGGAGAAGAGGCTATCTGTCGGACGTCCGGGTACGGGGGTGCGTTTGCCTCGCCCTTTCCAGCACGCATGCCGGGTTACGCTCGCGTTGCTCGCTAACCCAGCCTACCGCTGCCCTGAATTCCGGTTGCGGCGCTACAACAGAGGGAGATGGTAAGGCACTTTGGCTCCTTCGGGGCGATGTACGGTGCCCCGGCCTCCGGTTGCGACGCGGAAGCGATGCTTGCCGCTCGAAACGTTTCCCCGGAAAAGCACGCTTGGGACATGTTCAAATCGCCAACCGAATATTGTACCCGCGCGATCAATAGGGTACACTAGCCACTCGGCCGATCGTCGGATTAGGAGGAGGATTCGAGGGAGACACCGCCTCGTGGAGAACCTCCATATCGAGAAAATCCTTTCACATGACTATACACAGGAGCCCATAGATGGTTCGGAAAGCCTACGCAGATAAGCTCATGTCCCCGGAACAGGCCGTGTCCATCGTATCCCGGGGCGCCACGCTGGTTCACGGTATGGGCGCCTCGGAACCGCCCGCCCTGCTGGGCGCCATAGCCGACCGCATCCGGAGCGGCGATCTCAAGAATCTATACGTATTCTCGCTCTTTCCCATGGGCACGGCGGCCAAGACGATCCTGGCTCCCGACATTGCGGACCAGGTGTTCGCTTATACCTGGTTTGTCAGCTCATCCGACCGGGGAACGGTCAAATGCGGGTTGTGTTCCTTCGTGCCCAACAATTTTCATGAGGTGCCCAGGCTCTGCAGCGAGTTCATGAACATCGACGTGACGGTCACCACGGTATCTCCCATGGACCGGGCGGGGTATTTTACCTTCGGCACGGTGAACGATTACATTTCCACGGCCGCCCGCCACTGCAAAACGCTCATCGTGGAGGTAAACGAGCATATGCCCAGGGTGTTCGGGGACTCGCTCTTGCACATATCCGAAGTGGACGCCGTGGTGGAGCACCATTCGCCCCTGCTCGAGTTGAAGCCCGCCGAGCCCACGGAGGAAGACAAGATCGTGGCGCGTCAGGTGGCGGAGTTGGTGCCCGATGGAGCCACCATTCAGCTCGGCATCGGAGGCATCCCCAACGCGGTTTGCAGCTTTCTCGATGACCGCAGGGACCTGGGCATCCATTCCGAGCTGTTCTGCCCGGGCATGATGGATTTGATCCGCAAAGGCATTGTCACCGGAGCCCGAAAGAACCTCCACCCCCGCAAACACGTGTTCACCAATGCCCTGGGTACCCGGGAAATGTATGATTTCATCCACGACAACCCGAGCATGGAAACCTATCCGGTCTCCTATATCAACGATCCCGGGGTCATTGCGCGCAACGATCGATTCATATCCATCAACGCCACCATCGAGGTGGACCTGTTGGGACAGTGCAATTCCGAGTACTTGGGCGATATGCAGTTCAGCGGCACCGGCGGACAACTGGATTTCGTTCGAGGGGCTTTCAACTCGAAGGGAGGGAAATCCATCATCGCCTTCCGTTCCACGGCCAAAAACGGGCAGGTGTCCCGCATCGTACCCAGTCTCGAAAGTGGGGCCGTGGTCACCGTGCCCCGCATGGATACCCAGTACCTAGCCACGGAATACGGCATCGTCCAGGTCAAGGGCAAATCCACCCGAGACCGGGCCTTCGAGATCATCAAGATTGCTCATCCCAAGTTCCGCGATGGACTGCTCCGCGAAGCCGAGGAACGGCGAATCGTGTAAGAAGTGTTTCTGAGAGTGCCCGGGGAAACCTTTTGAAAAAGGTTTCCCCGGCCCCCTTCCCAAACTTTTTGAGCGTGTCCGCACCGCTTTCAGCGAAGCGGCTGAGTGATTGCTGGTGTACCATCTTCGAGGGAATGACCCTGTCCAGGTTTGAAATCGTGGAGCTATGCCTTACACTGTCCATATGCTCCAAGAGCAACATGCCCTCCGGCAACAAGAACGCCTTTCCGCCTTGCGGCATGGTGATCGCTTAGGTTTTTTGCAGGGGGTCCGGGGGACGGCTTTTTGCAAAAAAGAGTCCCCCGGACAACATTTCTATCCAGGAGTCCGATATGAAGCATGAGGACATCATCACCGTAGCATGCGCCAACGTGCATCAGCTTGCTGCGGGCCGGGAGGGCGATCTTGACAGACTCACTCAATTCATCGGTCTGGCCGCCCGGGCGGGAAGCAATCTCATCGTGTTCCCCGAGACGGCGTTCACGGCGGCGGGCTCGTTGACGGACGAGTCGGAAACCCTGGATACGCCTCGCCACGAACTCGCCGAAACCATACCCGGACCGCTTACGGAAGTCCTGGAGAAGGAGGCCCGCAAGCACGACATCTACGTGGTGGCGGGCATGCTCGAAAAGGACGTTTCCGATCCCGAGGTCATCTACAATGCCGCGTGCGTCATCGATCCGGAGAAGGGACTCGCCGGGGTTTACCGCAAGACACATCTTTTCAAAACGGAGAAGGCCTACCTGACTCCGGGAGACGCCTTGCCCATTTTCGAGACCAGATACGGACCCATCGGAGTGCTTATCTGCGCGGACTTCTATTGCTACCCCGAAACGGTCCGAACCTTAGCGCTTGACGGCGCCAGGCTGATCCTCCTGGTTACGAGCGTCATGGTCACACTGAAGGACCTCGAAGGGAAGATCGTCATTTACGAGGGAGCCCTCGAGTTTGTGCCGGACATCATCAAAGTCCGCTCCTACGAGAATCACATCCACATAGCGGCAGCCAACACCGTTGGACCGTCGCTCATGGGGTACAGAGGCTTCGGTAAAAGCATGATCGTGGGCCCACATCCGCCGGGATCATTCTTCGTGAAGACCTTTGCCGGACCGGCGAGTCAGGTGCAAGACGAACTGATTACAGCCACCTTGAACCTGAAAGACATGGACGCGGTCCGCCGGCGTCTGTGGGAGAACCGTCGTGCGGATCTCTACGGCGCCTTGATTCGGGGCGCGAAAACATAAAGACCCCAACGAGCCTGGGGCAACCGGGACGAACCGGCGTTATCCGCCGTCAACAATTACATGGAAAGGATGGAGGACATGGACATTCGAGAGGCGATCCTGGCGCGACGCAGCATACGGCAATTCCTTCCAAAACCGGTTTCCGAGGAAATGATACGGGAGTTGCTCCAGGACACCCTTTGGTCACCTTCGTGGGGCAACACCCAGCCCTGGGAAATCGTGGCTGCTTCGGGCGATGCTCTTTCCCGGTTTCGAGAGGAGAATGTGGAGGCCCTGCGTTCCGGCAAGCCGATGCAGCCGGAAATACCCTTGCCGTCCAAGTGGTCCGAGGCGCTCAAAGACCGGTACAACGACGTTACCAAAGGCGTTTATGACGCCCTGGGCATCCGGCGGGACGACAAAGAAGCGCGGTTTCAGCACCTGGTGCGTATCTTCGGCCTGTTCGACGCTCCCGCTCTCGTTATCATGGTCCTGGACGAGTCCCTGGCGCTCGAGTATTCCATGCTGGACATCGGCATATTCCTGCAGACATTCTGTCTGCTGGCCCACGGCAAAGGACTTGGGACGTGCATCCTTGCCGCTTCGGTGCTTTATGCGGAAATCGTGCGGAGGCACTTTCAAATTCCTTTGGAAAAGCGGCTGGTCATGGGCGTGGTTCTGGGATGGCCGGACCTCGAGGCCCCCGTAAACCGGTTCGAGCGGCGGCGGGGAAACCTGGAAGAGTTCGTGCGATGGGTTTGACGATCCTTCTATCCTGAAAACGAATGCTTCCTATGCATTCGGGTTAGTGCCCGCGGGCGCAGAAGCGGTCCCAGCCCATGAGATGCGCGGCGCCTGCAACGGTGGTGCCGTAGAAAAGAACCGGCTTTTTGCCCAGGAATCGTTCAATGGTCCGATTGACCAGTGTGCTGCCGGTAACCAACAGCAGATCGGCCCATGCAATCACGTCGTCCGCGGCTTCGGGACCTTCCACCAACACCTGGAACCTCCGGCCGCCCACGTTGTCCGGGTCCAGGTCCAGAAGGCGCATGGGGTATTCCGACGCCAGGGACTCGACCATACGGGGCTGAAATCCCACCTGGCCGATGTTGACCCGGCCGAAGCGGTTCTTGATCTGTGCGGCCAGTTCCGCGGCGCACTGTTTCGGTTCCTGATCCCTGCAGTGGACGGTTCCCCGCACCTGTCCCATATGGCGCAGCGCGGCATTCAGCGTGGCGATGAAAACGGCGCGGCGATAGTTGTTTTCCAGAGGCATTTCCAGAACCTCTTTCAGCGTTCCTTCGAAGTCCCCGAACCGGTCCGTGAAGGCCTGTCCCGAACCCCGGCCGAAGTCGGCCTGCATCAGTCGCTCTTTGCCTTTCTGAAGCGGAAAATCGTCGGCTTCCGGATTTCCGATGGCCTCCTCCGTGCTTAGGGCCACGGCCCGAACGGTTACAGGCTCCTCCAGGATTCGGGCGGCTTTCCATAATGCCAGAGCCCGTTCTTTCAAAACGTCGTAAAGGTCATTCATGCGTTCGCCACGGCCTTTCGATACAGGGGCGACATGCTTCGCAACGTGTCCACGGCTACCTTCAGTGCGTCCAGAAAGCGATCCACATCCGCCTCCGTATTCTCGGCGCCGAAACCCACCACGAGGGTTCCTTGAGCGTCCGCGAATTCCCTTCCTATGGACAGAAGCACATGCGACGCCTGGAGCGCCCCGGCGGCGCAAGCCGATCGGGTGGATACGGCTATGCCTTGCTCATCCAGCATGAGGACAATGCCTTCGCCCTCGATATACTTGATGGACACGGAGACCAGATTCGGCAGGGAAAGTTCCGGATGGCCGTTGATAATGACATCGTCTATGCGGTCTTTTAACCCCTGTATGCACTTTTCTTTCAATTTCCGCGTTTGCTCGATGCGCCGGTCCATCTGTCGAGCGGCCAACTCGGACGCTACGCCCATGCCAATGATCCCGATGAGGTTTTCCGTACCCGCGCGCTTGTTGTTTTCCTGCACCCCGCCGTCGAGCAACGGCCATGATCCCGTACCCTGACGGATGTACAGTCCCCCCACTCCTGCGGGACCGTAATATTGACCGGCTGCGAAGCTCAACAGATCCACCTTGAGTTTTTGCACGTCAACGGGCACAACCCCCACGGAACACACCGCGTCACTGTGGAACAGGATCTTTCTCTCTCGGGTGATCTTTCCGATTTCCTCGATGGGCTGCACTGTTCCGATCTCGTTGTTGCTGTGCATGATGGTTACGAGAATGGTGTCGTCCTGTATGGCGTCGGCCACGTCTTTGGGATTCACTCGGCCGTACTCGTCCACGGGCACGGAGGTCACCTGGTACTCGAGCATTCTGAGTCTTCTCAGGGAACGCAACACCGCGTTGTGCTCGATGTTGGAAGTGACGATATGCTTGCCTTTGTCCGCTTTAGCCAGGGCAACACCCTTTATGGCCTGGTTGATGGATTCCGTGCCCCCGGAAGTAAACACCACTTCCTTGTCCATTTTGCTGTTGATGAGTCGCGCCACCTGTTCCCGGGCCTTTTGCAGCGCTTCGGCCGCCTCGTCCCCCAGTTGGTGCTGACTGGAAGGATTGCCATAGTTTTTATGAATGGCGTCCACCATGGCCTTTTGCACTTCGGGCGCTAACGGAGTGCTGGATATATGATCCAAATTAATGATGCTCATTGCTTTTCTCCCAATCCGAATCCCACATATGCTTTATTCGAAGAACAGGGCCGGACGAACAAGGTGAAGGGATTATATTACCGGGAAATCCCCGCTTTTCACTTTCTTGCCGCATGCCGCGCAGTATTCCATATCATCTGTAACGTCCGCATCGCAGTACGGGCAGTAGCAGTGCTCATCGTGATCGTGTTCCAATGGCTCCACGCGTTCGGCTTTGGGCGCGGGTTTTCCGTCTCTCTTGCGTTCATAGTCGCTTATGGCCAGATGCAAGGCGTCGGCGCCCAGATTGGAGCAGTGAAGTTTATTCTTGGGGAGGCCTTCAAGTGCGTCCGCCACGGATTTGTTGGTTATTTTTTTTGCTTCCTCGATCGTCTTCCCCTTGGCCATTTCCGTTATCATGCTGGAAACAGCGATGGCGGCTCCACATCCAAAGGTGAGGAACTTGACGTCGTCGAGCCGGTCGTCTTTCACTTTGATATACAACGTCATCATATCGCCGCACAGGGGGTTTCCCACTTCGCCGACACCATCGGCGTCTTTCATTTCACCCACGTTCCGAGGGCTCTTGAAATGGTCCATCACGGTCTGACTATACATCGTTTTGCTCCTTTGTATGAACTTGCTGAGAAGAGCCGACCAAAGACATTTAATCAAATATAGGTCCATTTCAGTAAAAGTCCATCCAAGGAGGAATGCATGGGGAATAATACCGCGTCATCGGAGAACAGGATCTAAGTTCATGTTGCAGGGGTATTCCAACTTAGATGGAGCGCCGCGGATCGAAGCCTTACATTTGTCTGAACAGGTGTGCGTAGCTTCGGCTGACCGTGAGGATTTCGGGGCGGTCTTTCAGCTATTCGAGTTGCACAACGATTCCGTTTAACGGCCCGTTCACATCAAAGGCGCACTCGTCGAACGCCGGGGCGCGGAAACTCGGGCGGGACGGACGGTAGTTGCCCCAGGGCTCTTTGGGACCGAACATCCCAATGTCCAGCTTTTTGTTTCCGTTGATATCCTGGAAAGACTGAAGAGCGTATCTCCCCGGAGGCACATCCTTCAATACAAAGGTGAGGCTTGCCCCGGCATGGTCCGGATTCCCGATAGGTATAACGCCGCCCATCCTGAAATGACCAGTGTCCGCAGGTTCCTCGAAGGCTCCCCTGTCGACGAGACGATAGAAGACGTCGCCTTTGTCACCGGCCCCCCGGATTTCCCCTTCCAGAGTAAATCCGCCGGAGCCGCTCCAGGAAAGCGAAGCCGCCATCACCAACATGATCGCCACAAACCCGCCTGTTTTGTACATCTCAACGCCTCTTTGTCCCATAAACCACCGTGTCCTCCCGTTGTCTTCCGCGTTTCCTTGCTTCAAGGGCGCCGGCGGCCATTAACCCGTATGCTGTCCGGATTTCGGTCAACGATTTACGGCAAAGGCCGCACCCATTTTAATCAGAGCTCCCAGGTCTCCGTCCACCGTATAGAGGCCTTTCATCAGCGCTTCCTGACCTGACATCCCGCCCTCCGAAATGGACATCCAGACGTCCAAAGGTGTGTTGACGGTCACTCGGGGATCGGGCGCCTTTCCCTCGTGAAACCGGCATTTATGGTCCTTGATTTCGATATAATAGCTGCTTTCGGATCCGTCGTTGATATTGAATTGAAAAGCACCCTCCAAATCTCCGGCTTTTGACGAGTCGTAGACGGACGCCATGCCGGCGAACATCATGGCCCCATCTCTTTTCAGATAGTCATCCAGAGGCGGCATGCTCTTCCCGCTCTTCTTTTCCTCTTCATAGGCGCCCCACGTCTTCCAGAACGTATTGGCCACATCGCGAAAACTTCCCACATCGGGAAAGAGCGGTTGAGAAACGGCCTGTTCCGTGGCACGGGATACGTAGCCGTTTGTAACCACCTCTTTGCCGGCTTGGTAAAAGGCGTCCATAACGGACCGGTAGGCTGGTACACGTCCATCGCCGAAACGCATGGACTCGGACGCCGGGCGGAGCAATTCTCCCACGATGGGATTGCCCGTGGTCCTGGACATGGTTCGAAACATGCCGAGCATGGGTTCAAAATGCTCGAGTTCGGGGAATCCGCACACGGAAAACACGAGCAGCCTGCGTCCGAAAGCCCCCGGCGACCTCAAAGGATGCCGGGTGGAACCGTCCGGTCGTTCGATCAGACGCGGATCGAGGCCCGGAATCATGCGATCCAGAAAATTCTTGGTGATGCCGGGCACGCTCATGACATACAGAGGCTGAGCGTACACCACCAGGTCCGCCTTCGCCACCTTCTCCCTCATAGCGGGCATGTCGTCCTGGTGAATGCACGTTCCCGGAGTCTTGGCCCAACACGTATAGCA
This sequence comes from Deltaproteobacteria bacterium, assembly GCA_016208165.1. Lineage (NCBI taxonomy): Bacteria > Pseudomonadati > Myxococcota > Myxococcia > Deltaproteobacteria bacterium. Next base: position 59,917 of record JACQYL010000025.1, on the reverse strand, counting down.
GCCGACACAAGGCTTGATTCGGTATTTGTGCAGAAACAGAATCTCGGGCTCGATGCCGCTCTCCCGAACTCCGTCCAGAAAACGGTCCAGCGTCTTGTAGGTGTAGCCCTTCTCTCCCCGGGGACTGCCGAACACCACCAGTATGCTTTTCACAGGACCCAGTTTTTGTGCTTCTTCCGCACGGTCGCCCTTCGGCGCCTCGTTTATGGTTTCCGCCGAGAGCGGACTCGGAACGGTGTTGACTTCCAGTTGCGCCCGCCCTCCCAGACCTTTCGATCTCAAATACGCATCCGGAAACGCCTTTGTAAACGGCACACCCACGGCCAGCAACAAAACGCCCGGCGCCAAGATCTGAGTCCAGATTCCGGGAATCAGCGTGATAAACATGGCGGCGGCAAACAGACCGGACCAGACCAGAGTCATGAGCCGGTTGATGCTCCGGAAGAGATCCGTGTTCCAGAACGCTTCCGGGGTACTGCGTTTGGCAAATACCGAGGTGAAAGGTTCGGCTCCAAACACCAGGGGAAGGAACAACATCAGGAAAAGAGAAAGATACAGGAAGGTGGTGAAACGGTCGAAGAGAAAGGTCAGATGATAGGCCGACCCGGACAGGGCCAATGCAGCCCCCACGGCGAAAAAGAGCGCCACTCCGAAATCCAGGTGAGTAACCCGCTTGGCTCCAAAGGCGATCAGAGTGTAACCCAGGGCGTAAGCCAGCGCCAATACGGCCGCCGGGGCGGCGCCCGATTTCGCCCCGAGGATCAGCCCCCAGAAAATCGCCATGCTAGGCCACGCGCCTGCCGCGAAAAACGCTTTCTTCACGATATTCATAGCCATGCCCTCCTTAGAACCTGTTTGCCCTGATTTTACGAGCTTTCACTTCATAGGGCAAAACGCATGAGACGAAACGGTGAAAAAGGGGAGCGAACGGCACCGGCGACGGATGAATCGCTCCCGATTCTTTTGTTCCGGGAGTATGCGCCCGGTGGGAAAGAGACGGCTCCTCTCTGAAAGAACCCGGCTCCCCAACCGGAATCGAGCCTATCGAGTATCCGTTCAAAGAGCATTCGGGGAATCCTCCCCGGGACTTCCGAATCGGGGCGCCCGCACCCCGCGCCGGCCTCAGCCATGTTGAAAGGGGGTCAAGGGGGAGGGCCTTTCAAAACGGTTTACCCCGTGCTCGATTATCTTACGGATTATATTCGTTGTACAGCATGTCCTCCAGCGGAGTATCCTTTATGGCCCAGATGAGGAGGGTCGGATCCGCCGTTCCGGCGTTCCACGCAAAGGCCATCACTCCTCTCAATTCGAACACCTCGGACACTTCATTCCTCACATCCATTATGGCGTTGAATTTGTCGCTGTCAGTGACCAACGGATCGATATGATTGCATTCCGTGATAATCACGTCCTTGGAAATCAGGAAGCCCAGTTCAAGAAGTTTGAGCTGCTCACCGAAGCTCACTTCGCCGTGGGGAAAGTAGTGGAAGTTAAAGATGTTGATATGATCTTCGATGTCCATATCCAACAGATCCTTGGTTCTTGAGTTGTATTGAGATTCCACGATACTCGTCATGGCGCTGTTGAAGATGTCCACCGACGGATCCTCGGACCGGATGACGGACCCGACGCGCGCAAGATGATCGATGTACTCCCCGTTGGAAATCATTTGACCGGTTGGACCCAGCAAATATCGGCTGGGTTCCCAGGCCTCGTTCCACACCTGGTAAGCAAAGACCTTGCCCTTCCCGTACTGCACCAGGGACCGGACGTATGGTTCGAAAGAGGTAACGAACCAGCTCTCATCCGTGGGGCCCGGAGTCGGGTGGTTCGAGATTCTCGAGGTGTCTTCGATACGAATGATCAGGAGGAGACCGTTCGAGGCGCATCCATCGATGACTTTTCGCATTTCGGGACCGTCCACGGGATCGTCCCAATAGGACTTCCATATGTTACACACCACGAAATCGCCAATTCCTTTCAGCCGCTGATAATCCTCCGGTGTGGGATACGATTTCACAAGGCCATCCGCTAGAGGTAGCTGAACGAAACGGGTTCCATCTGGGGAGAAGTAGGAGAAGTACCGATCGTCCGGCTGAGGTTTCCTCAGGTAGTGAACGTTTTTTTCGAATCTCAGTGCGCCGGGACCGTTCAGCAGCACCGGATTCAAATGGAAGCCGAACGGCCTGAAAAAAGCCGCTACGGCGCTAAACTCGGCCGTTGCGAAGGGTTGTTTCGGATCGTCGCTCTTAATGACCAGCTCCGCCAGCTTTGGACCTTTGGTGGTGGGTTCGAATCGGACGGTGATATTCCGTGATTCGTCGGGGGCCAGGCTCAGGGGTAGGGCAGGTGGATTCGGCAAGCTGAAACCCTCATACGGTAAACCGGCAAGCTCGGTGATGGTAAGCGTGCGGCGCCCCGCGTTTGAAATGACGAACGTTCTCTCCCACGCCGTACTGATCGTAACGGTCCCAAAACTGACTTTATCGGGGGTTACCTGGATTTTCGGGGATAATACACTGGCCAGTAATGAAGGAAGCCGAAGCAGAAACTCGTCATCGCTTTCGGCGGCGGGAATCGTGATTGGGATGAGATGAAGCACCAGAAATAGCGCGCCAAGAACAAAATTTCTTTTCATGGTCTTTCGTTTGGTACTGAACATGCCTTTCTCTTTTCTTTTTCAGAATCTTCGATTCCCAGGGAATGATCCGGGAACGCACGCGTCCTCAACAAGATATCAATAAATGGAGGGAGGAGCAACTTGTGTGCCAACCACCGAAACTCCTTCGGCATTTCGGAAAGGTGAAAGCTCGGGTCCATTCCATGTTACGCGGACGGAAGACTAACGGTTTCAGAATCGTGCTCTTTGGAGTACAATGGAGTTCAAAGGAAATTCCGGACAGACATGAGAAGATGGTCCTTATTATGGTTGGCCCTGGTGGTTGTCGTTCAGCCGGTCGCCTGCGCGCCGCGCTCATCCCCGATATCCGGTAGTCCTGCTCCGGGCGGGAACGGTGCAGGAGCCTTGGGCGGGCGGATCGGCTACGTAGACGTCATCTGTCTGGAGGGCTGCTCGGGCAAGCGGGGAGTGCCTGATACGCTGTTCGGGTGTCTGCTGAACGCCAAGGAAAAAGGGTTGGGAACCGTGGTGCTCCCCGAGGGAGTGTATCTCGGACATGTCACTGAATTCATCGTACGATCTCTGAATTACTACGAAATGGAATCGCATTTTGAATGGTTCTATGGATATCGGGTGGTACTCAAGATAAGAGAGGTGCGGAGAAGTGAAATCAGCTCGCAGAGGTTTAAAAACTATGTCTATTTCGTATTGGAATCCGCCGGAGGGGTGGCGGTTAATGCGGCTGCGGAAGTGATGGTCCCGGTCATGCCGGTCGGCTTTTTTTTCGAAGCCATAAAATCGAGAAACGAACGCTACGAATTGGAGCAGAAAGCCCGGCGAGAAAGCCTGCCGGAGCCCACCAAAAGCAGCATCGGCGTAGCTTGGAACCGCTACAAGGAAAGCTTGACGTTCATATGGGCCAGTGTTAAGAGCGTCTTTGTAAGGAATCCGGAAAACCAAGAGATTCGAGTCGAGCAGAAGTTCGTTGTCGAGGAATGTTATCTTGCAACCCCTTCCTATGATGAAATCGTACGGCTTGCAGAAGAACAGGACGATTCCTGATTCCGCACAATGCATCGGCGCGCGCTCTTCCGCAACATGCCCCCTCCACGGACTCACCCGGCCGGGGGACGGCTAATCGAAGAAGACCAATCATCCGGATCATCCTCCATACAAGTCTGCGATCCGTTCATGCACTGGAGGTATCCGGAGGTTAAAGGCGCCGGGGCGGCCGATATCAGACCACAAGTGGTCGGGTACGACCACATGGGACGGACTGAACGGTTCGGCTCGAGTTCAAAAACCCGCCCGGTTCCCTCCGTCTTGAAGATCCGAGAAGGATGCAAGGAAATGGGTCAGGATGAATTTAAGTAGGAATTCAGGCGGGATAGACGAAAAGCGCGTTAGGCGTCGAGTACGATTCCGCGGAAACGGCGAAGAACTGTCCCGCTCGAGCGGAAATGGCCTACTTGTTGCTTGACTGATAAGACGAGAAGAACGGGAAGCAGAGCTGAGAAGGCCCAAGCCCGACCGAAGCAAGTCAGGATGGCGCCTTCTCTTCATTACGAAACAGATGAATCGCTAAGGGAAGTGCTCGGTGTTTTCAGCACGTTGGTAGCCGGCGGCGCTCCACGCAGAGATTGAAAGCTCGATAACACGAAACCTCACAGCCGCACGGGAGATACACGGATGGCCATTGAAAATACGTTATGGGAAGTCGTTATGGGATTCCTGGTTTGCAGCACCGCGATCGCGATGTTCCTTATTTAAAAATCACTCGGCGCTTGCCGGGGTTGCACCCACCGGAAAGCCTCCTCTTAACGAGGCTTCAAATACCCTCATTCATTCACGCACACGGCATACGGGGAAGCCTAAACGGTTTCCCCGGAGCCGTCCTTACCGGCTCGGACCCTCCTAGGGAGCGCTAAACATCCGTGTCTTCTCCACGCGAGTTCACACGGCCGCACAGATCCCATATCCGTTCAGTTCGTACTTGTGAAACCCGCCGGATACGGCCCCACGTGTCGGGTTACGCTCGCTGACTCAACGCACACTGCAAAAGGTTGGACTCGGTAGCCGGCGGCGTCTTGTGTTTCTTCTGGATGCCCACCAGCCACAAAAGCGGACCACGTCCCGTCTCCCTGCGGACGCGCCCGGAATCCATTTCGCATGATTTCGGGGTTGGATCCCGCATGACGAGTACGTTGTTTCTATCCCTTCGGATCCTTACGTTAAACCTGCCGTAGCATACGGGGCAGGAGAGATAAGGGCAAAGGTCGTTCATGTTTTGGACATCCAGGCTACCCTGAACGCCACAGTTTGGGCAGGTTAGTTTCATTAGGAACTCCCAGAACAAAAGACAATAAAATAGACCAAAATAGTTCCGTTGCTGTTCATCGAGTCGATTTCTTGCGATGTATCGGAGTTGATTAAACATTCGGCACGTTACGGCACAGACTTTAGAAAATATGCTATGTTTCAAGCCGAAGGCTCGAAAAAGCCTGACACATCGTATGGACGGACTGGATTCGTTGGTTCGCAAAGATCTGAGGTGCGACCGGCGATTAAACAACGTATAATGATGCAACCGGCAGAGGTGGATCATGCATAAGAGAAGCTTTATACTGGTTTGCGTGGTTATTCCTGTTTTCTTCCTGACGTTCGGGGAGAGTCCGGCTTCGTGGTTGGATCGCCCCCTGGTCCCCGCGGTCCCATCGTTTCCCTATCTCCTGGGAAGCTTTTCCACAGCCCTGGATTCGGATGCGGATCGGACTCACAACATCGGACTGTGCGTCCGGCAGTTGAACAACCGGGTCATTCCTCCTGCAGGCCGATTTTCATTCAACCATGCCGTAGGGCCCCGAAGCGCCAAGCGAGGTTTTCGAAAAGCGCCCGTACTCTATTTCGACGATATGGAAAGATTGGTGGGGGGAGGGGTCTGTCAGGTCTCGACCACGCTTTACAACGCCGCGTTGTTGGCGGACCTGATCATCGTCAAACGCACCAAACATTCGAGCCGGGTATACTATGTGCCGCCGGGTCAGGATGCGACGGTATCTTATGGATACAGAGACCTTGTTCTGCGCAGTTCCTTCGATTTTCCGATTCAGATCAAGGCGGCGACCACACCGACGGAGCTGATGATCTCCATTTACGGCAGAGGGCCCCTGCCGTACGAGGTTCGTCTCGAGCGCCGAACCCGGGAGGTGGCGCCGCCGTTTGACAGCCCAACCGCCAGGCCGGGATTAGAGATACAACTGTATCGGCTCCGCTTTGAAGACTCCGTGGAGGTGAGCCGGGAGCTCGTTTCGGTGGATGTCTTCCCTCCGGTGCACGATTGGAAGGAAGCGTCTGAATTCGAATCATCGGCCGATGTGGACGGGTCGGATGGGCTCGAAAATTAGGACGGTTGCAGAGAGGCGCCGCCGCGCAATGGTCATGCTCGCCGTCCTCGCCGGTGTGGGGTTCCTGTTGGGATGGCTGCCTGATGCCGGATGGGCCGATGTGACATTGTATCCCTACTTCGTGATGAAAGGAACCGCTTCAGAGCGTCGCATTCTGAATGCGGCTCGAAGTTCCATCCAGCGCGCGCTGGGTGCGGACCTCTCGATCCCGGAGCGGATTCCGTGGCCTGCGGTGCGCGCGGGCGTTTTTATCTCGCTCATGGACGGCGCCCGTGTCCGCGCCTGCGTCGGATCCTTCATGCCGGCGGAAGACAGTCTGTCGGAGGCGTTGATGTCACTGGGCCCGCACGTCGTTTCCGTGGACATGCGGAGGGAGCCGGTGGCTTTGGAAGAACTGAAAGATCTCAAGTTGGTAGTGTCGTTTGTCGGCCGACCCGAACCGTGCTCGGATCCTTTTGACGTCGACTTTCGCCGGGAAGGTCTGAAAACGGTTGTGGAAGGACGACAGCGCCTGCTCTTGCCCGGAGAATCCAGGACCCTATCGAACGGGATCCGAACCGTGCTCGGCATTCAGGATCCGGGCAGGGCGGTTTTCGAACGTTTTTCCGTAGTGACTCTGGACGAGCGTAGCTGGGAGGAGTCGAGATGACTCGGAAGTGCAGCACATGGCTTGTGTGGGTTCTGGCGTGGGCCTCTTCGATGGTTTACGCAGGGCAGCTCGAACTGAACGGGGTGGTGGTCGATAAGCTGACGCAAACCGGTATCGCCGGCGCCCTCGTGGAGATCGAGAACGCTTCAGGCGGCTCCGGTTATTCCCGTGCGTTCACCGACAAGGAAGGCGGCTTTCATTTCCCGGATCTGCCCGTGGGGGTGAGATTTCATTTAACGGCACAGGCAAAAGGATATTCCACGATGCGCATGGCTTACTGGGAGCCGGGTATGGGGTCCGTGGAATCCACGTTGCGAGTCGCTCTGCCGCCCGGAGGAATTCTCGAGGGCCGCATAGCGGACAGCGCGGGCCTCCCGTTACCCAGGGCCCGAATGACGCTGACGCAGATGTTTCCGGAACCATACCTCGTGAACCGGTTCGAGCGGGAGACGGACGACAACGGGAATTATGTCGTGGAAGGAATCCCGGAAGGCGCGTTCAGACTCGAGATCGAGACCGAAGGATACATTCCCGAAGAAATCAGCAACGTATTCATACGTTCGGGAAAATCAACGGATCTGAACGTGACGTTGTACCGTCCGGCGTCCGTTACAGGGAAGGTGGTATTGAAAGTTGACGGGACGCCGTTGTTCAATGTGGCGGTCACCGCGGAGGGACCCGCCGTACATCGCTCCGATTCGAACCTTGAAGGGACTTTCCGGCTGGAGGATCTGCGTCCCGGGCGGTATCGGATCGGTGAAGATACGAAAGAGTTCTCGCTTGCAGGCGCGGCGCCGGTCGTTCTTGTGAATGAAGGCGAGGACGTCGACGGCCTGGAACTCCGGCTGGACTCCGCCCCCCCAAAAGTACTTCTGGCTATTTACCAGGACGTATACACCCTGAAAGAACCGATCAAGTTCGTTGTCCGAGGATTCAACGTTCAAGCCGCGGATGTGGAAATGTACCGCGTTCCCGAGAAATGGCTTCTCGATCATCCTCGCGGTTTGAAATCGCTTCTTGCGAACGGGGCGCCGCTGGAGCCATTCGAACGGATTCACACGCAGCCGTTCGCGTTTGGGCGTTTTCGTCCCTTTTCGTGGGCCAACGAAGAAATCGAAATCAAAAAATTCATCAGCCCCGGAGTGTACCTGCTTCGAGTGGCCGGCGCCTCGAGTGAAGCCCGTCACTCGATTTTCATATCGAATCTGGGCCTGGCCACCAAGAGGGGCAACTCCGACCTGCTGGTGTACGCCATGAATCTCGAGCCCAATCAGGCGGAGCCGGGGGTGCCCGTGTACGTCCTTGCCGAAGGAGTCGAGAAGTCCGAAACGGAGCAGTCCCTGTTTCAGAAGATCATGAGCGTTTTTGGGTTGGACGCCGCCGTGGCCACGGGACAAACGGACGCCACGGGCGTATTCTTTCATCGGCTGACCGAACCGGATCGTGAAATCACGGTGATCGCCATGAAAGCGGAACTGGGACTGGCCGTGTCCAGCGCGTTCCGGACACGAGCCGCCTCGGCGGAGGGCCGAAAAGCGCTCCTTTATACCGATCGCCCCATCTATCGGCCCGGACAACAAGTGTATTATAAGGCCCTTCTCAAACAGTTCGAAGACGGGAAACTGCAGGCCGCTCCCCAAGGAACTCGGGTAATCGTCGAGCTTTCAGACCCGGACGGAAGCATGGTTTTTTCTCAAGAAAAAACGTCGGATGAATGGGGAACCGTGCATGGGGTGGTTCAGCTCGAAAAGGAGCCCCGCCTGGGGGACCATACCCTTTCTGTCAAGGGTTTTGGGATCGGTCATGCGACCTTTTCCGTCCAGGCCTATCGAAAGCCGGATTTTTCGATTATCGTGCGCCCGGATCGCGCGGCCTATGTATCCGGAGACCGTATTTCCGTGAAGATCGAGGCGCGCTTTTTTATGGGGGCCCCTCTTCAGCAGGCTCCCATCCGATATCGGGTCTTCGAGCGCATAAGCGCGACCCCTCCGGCCACCGCGTGGTGGGAACAATCGTACTATGAATCCGCGGGATACCAGCGACTGATTAAGCAGGGAAGCGGCTCCACGGACATGCAGGGCTTCTTCGGTTTCGAGGTGACGCCGGGACCCAGGTCATACGACCGCACCATCACCGTGGAAGCGGACGTAACCTCACCGTCCGGGAGAATCGAATCCGAGCGAACGGAAGTCTCTTACGAACAAAGCCTGTACAGAATCCGGGCCGAGTCGGAACGAAGCCTGTATCGTACCCCGGGGACCGCCGTTCTGAGGATTCGGTTGACGGATCTGGACGGGAAACCGGTGCCCGACGCTTCGCTCCGGATTTCGTTGGACCAGGCCGTGTGGAATCCGCTTCGACGCGAGTATGAGAAAGGCCGGACTCCGCTGTGGCAAGGGCGTGAAGTCACCGGTCCCGGCGGCATTGTACGCTCGGAAATTCCCCTGGACTCCGTGAAACCCGGTAGGGCGGACCTCAAAGTGACCGCGGTGGATCCGAGGGGCAACCAGGCCCTGGCAAGAAGCTCGTTGTGGGTGTACTCGGAGCGGTCCTTTTCAGCCGAATATGACTATCGTCCTCTGGAGCTGATGCTGGATAAAGACTCGTATCGCGCCGGAGAAACGGCCCGCTTAATGATCCATTCCTCGATTCCGGACGCGGAGCTGCTGTTCACCGGGGAAAGCGAAGATATCCTTTTTCATCAACGGGTTTCCATGCCCGGCCGTTCGATGGTGATTGAGGTCCCTGTGAAGGCCGAGTATGCCCCCAACGTGTATTTGAGCGTACTGACGCACAACGGGAAACAATTGCACTATCATCATGTGTCCCTGAATGTTCCGGTGGAATCCAAAGACATCCGGATCGAGGGAATCTTCGACCGCAAGGAGTATCAGCCCGGAGACGTGGCCGTGCTTACGATACGATGTTCGGACTCGAACGAGAAACCCGTGTCCGCGGACGTAAGCGTCGGAATCGTGGACGAATCGCTGTACCGTCTGCGCAGGGATGAGACCCCCGAACCGGCGGACTTCTTTTTCGCTAAACGTCCTCCGTGGATTTCCACTTCCTACTCCTTCCCCTTGCGATTCATCGGAGGGGCCACCAAAGAGCAGGGAGACCAGAGGGCCAGGTCCGAGTTTCGGGATACGGCTCTATGGGTTCCCCACCTCGAGATCGGGCCTTCGGGCGCGGGTACGGTTCGGCTAGTAATGCCCGACAACCTGACCACGTGGCGTGCCACGCTGCTGGGACATACCCGTGACGGCAGATTCGGACTCAATCGGGCCAAAACCCTCTCGAGCAAACCGCTGGTGACCTCTCTCAGAGTGCCGCGGTTCCTAGTGAACGGAGATCGAATCGGCCTTTCCGCGATTCTTACCAATCGAACGGACGAGCCGATGGAGCAGGTTCGTGCGGAACTGAAAACGGATGGAGCAGTCGAGCCGCCGGCGGAGCCCGTGAGGCGACTGTCCCTGCCGCCGGAAGGCACCGCCCGGGCGGAATGGTACGTTAAAGCAAAGGACGATCTTCGCGCGGAAGTGCTGGCGATGGTTTCGGCGGATCAAGCAACGGACTCCGAAAAGCGAGTGATTCCCATCGAAAGCATCGGTGTGCCGGTCCAATTGGGAGTATCCGGATGGATGCAAGGCGGGTCCGGCCAAACCACCCTCCGGATTCCGGAAACGGTCTCACTAAAACGAATTCGGGCTCGGATCAGCGGTACCGGTCGCGCGGCTGCTGCGGCTCTGACGGCCATTCCGTATCTTTTCGAGTTCCCCTATGGGTGCGCCGAGCAAACCCTGAATTCCTTTTTGCCCATGTCCGTGTTTCTGGAGACATACACCCGAATGGGCATCCCCGTACCCCGCCGGGAGCGCATTGAAGCCCGCTTCAAAGAAGGCGTCGATCGCCTTGAGACCTTCATTTACGACGGAAGCGTCCAATGGGGCCCCATGGGCGAGGGTGACCCCTACCTGACGGCCCTGGCCTATTTTGCGCTGTACCCCGTGCGTTCGCTGGGTGATGAGGATCTGCAGAATACGCTTAAGTCCATGCAGGAGGCCCTGGAACGTTTTCTCGAACAGGAGCGGAGCCCCGGTCTGAGGCGGTTCGTGTTGTTCGCGCTGACAACGGGAACGTATCGCAACAGGGAGGCGGCGGAGAACCTGACCTGGGATGTGGCCAACATGGATCCTCCGGATCTTGCCATGTGCATGGTCATCACAGCCCGGCACGGACTGCCGGACGCATCGGACCGGGCGCTGGCCGCCCTCGAACGGTTCCAGGTATCCGATCCCTTGGGCCTGCACTTTGAAGTTCCCGGATCCGAGGCTCTCGGGTCCACTTTGGTGGAACAGAACGCGTTTTGTCTCCTGGCATTGGCCGAAACCGCGGCCCGGGATTCGAGATTGACGGCGCTCGGGGACTGGCTCCTGAGTCAAAGACAGGGAATGCAATGGGAATCGACGAGAGCCACGGGGCTTGTGCTGGTGGCTCTGGCAAAGCTCCTCGAGGTCCGGCCCGAACTGGTCGGTCCGGATCGGGGCGTGCTTTCCGTTCAGCTGAATGGAAAGCCGGTGGGCGGTATCGATTTTTCCGCCAAGGAATTCATGCTTGAAAAAGGCGCCGTCCTCGAAGTCGACGGGCAACATTTCGCGCACGGTGAGAATGTGTTTTCCCTATCGAGCGATCATACGTCCAAACTATATTATGCGGTTCAGGTGGACGGCTTTGACGAACGGCCCTTCGAGGAACCCGAGTCCCTGCAGTGTGCTATGGCCCTCGATAAAACGATCCACAAGGCTGTTCGAATACTGGACAGCCAAAACCGGCCCAGGGTGCTCGCCATGCCGTTGAGCGGACCACTGCATCCGGGGGACGAGGCCTTGGTCCGACTGTCGTTTACCGCGGATCGCGAGTACCGGTATTTTGTCCTCGAGGATTACCTGCCGGCAGGATTTGAAACCGTACACTTTGATGCGGAGGAGGAGACATCCTGGTGGCCGTCCTACCTGTGGAAGGAACGCCACGACCAGCGCGTGGCGTTCTTCTTCGACCGGTTGGCGGAGGGAGAAGAGGTGAGGCTGGAATATGTGCTGCGGGCGGAATCGCCGGGCGCGTTCCATGTGCGACCCGCCGTGCTCCAGGGGTTTTATCACCCGCAAATCCGGGCCGTCAGCAGGAGCGGGACCCTGGAAGTGACGCGGTGAAACCGCTCCGCGGAACCATCGGGAGCCGGGAGAGGTATTTGAAACCCGAGGAATTGGATCACGCAGCCGCCGGAACGTGCGGCCGCTGTACGAATGGGAATTCATTTCAGCACAATGATCCTTAGGGAGATTTTCCCATGGTGCTTCGGCGATCGAAAAGGATGGCGATCGGACGTCCCGTAGTCGGGGTGAAAACCGGTCTGGTCGTTTATGTGCTTCCCCTGCTGACGATCCAGTGCCTTTCGTTCCTCTCGCCGGCGCAGGCGACCGAGGAATACGCGGAACGCACGGGCCGGGAATGCACGTACTGCCATGTGGAGAGTATAGGCGGCCGGTTGAATACCACGGGATTCGCTTTCATCCGCAACGGATATCAGTATCCCATACCGAGTGAGGTACTGGAGAAAGTACGGTCCTTCCGGTCGCCGGTTTTCAAAACCGTCCGATTCATCGTAGGCTATCTTCACCTCCTGGCCGCCATGGTGTTCTTCGGCGCGATTTTCTATATTCACATCTTCGTCAAACCGGCGACGCTGGTCGGAGGCATTCCCAGGAGTGAGCGCATACTGGGAGTAAGCTGCATGGCGGCCCTCATCCTCACGGGAATCTTCCTGACATGGGAGCGGATCTACCGGTGGGAGCAGTTCTTCAATAACACGTTCGGACTGATGCTGTTCGTCAAAATGGCGCTTTTCGCCGTAATGATCCTCAACGCCTTGTTCGCCATCACGATTCTTCATCGCCGAATGGGGCGGGAGGCGCACGGATCCCCTGATCCGGCGGACGCTGAACACGCCGGGTTTTCCGACGTGGGCCGTTTCGACGGGACGGGGGGACGCCCGGCATACGTGTTGTACGAGAACAAAGTGTATGATGTTAGCAAAAGCGCCAAATGGAAAGACGGCAAGCATTTCGGCCGGCACACGGCGGGGACGGATCTGACCGAAGCCATGAAGGGCGCGCCGCATGGGCCTGAAGTGCTCGAACGCGTGACGTACGTGGGAGAAAAGCCCGAAACGGCCCCTTCCGCCGGCCGTTCCCCCGGGCCCGCCCATCGGGTCTTTGTCGGGGTGGCCTACGCCAATCTGGTCATCATATTCCTGATCCTGGGCTGCATCAGTGTGTGGCGATGGGATTTTCCCATTGAGCTTGTACCCTGATGAGCCTTTTCGCAGGCAACGCTTCGGAGTCCCGAGGAGGAAGGTTTTACGGTCCGGTTTGGGCCTTGGAGCACTGAACAACGGCTCCTGATACGCCTTGATCGAGGGCATATCGGGACCTATATTGTGTTGTGGGCCGGGATTGAGCCGGAGTCGGCGGCATGTCCGCACGACAGGGGAATCCGGCAATGGGAAACCGGGAGGGGCGAATATTGGACAGACCGCTGATCGGTCTTACCATGGGGGATGTGGCCGGCGTAGGTCCCGAAATAGCTGTGAAGGCGCTGCAGGAGCGTAGCCTTTTGAGCGTCTGCCGGCTGGTGGTATTGGGAGATCGCTCGGCATTGCTGAACGCCATGGAGCGTCTCGATGCCAGACCCGACTTGAAGGAAGTTGCCTCCATGGATGAGCTCCAGGCAGCGGACGAAGACCTCCTTTTTTACGCACTGACCGATGACGTGGGCCGTCGCGCGCCAATGGGCAGGGTTAGCAAGGACGCCGGAAAGGCGTCGGGGATCTACATCGAAACCGCGGCCAAACTGGCTATGGAAGGCGTGATCGGCGGCGTGGCCACCGGCCCCATTCACAAGGAAGGCTTGCGCCTGGCCGGATACCCGTTTCCCGGCCACACCGAGTTTTTTGCCTATCTTACCATGGCGCCGGACTACGTTATGATGCTGGCCGGCGAGCGACTTCGGGTCACACTGGTCACCATCCACTGTCCTTTGCGGGAGGCGCCCGCGCGGCTGTCGGTGGAATCGATCTACCGAACCATGGACATCACGTATCGGGGACTCGAGAGGGATTTCGGCATCCATCGTCCCAGGTTGGCCGTGGCCGGACTCAATCCTCATGCCGGAGAAGGCGGCCTTTTCGGCGACGAGGAAATGCATATCATCGTTCCGGCCGTTGAGAAAGCCCGCGAAGCGGGCATGGATGCGGACGGACCGCTTCCTCCCGATACCGTTTTCGTGAAGGCGGCGAGGGGAAGCTATGACGCCGTGGTCTGCATGTATCACGATCAGGGCTTGATCCCTCTGAAATTGCTGCATTTTTCGGATGGTATCAACGTCACTCTGGGACTCCCCATTGTTCGCACCTCGGTGGATCATGGAACCGCTTATGATATTGCCGGCGCCGGAAAGGCGGATCCCAGGAGTTTGATCCAGGCCGTCAAAGCAGCGGCTCTCATGGCTGAAAATCGAAAGAAAGCAGGTTTTGCCGTTCATGGCTGTAGATAAAATCAGTATCCGGGGCGCCAAACAACACAACCTCAAGAATATCAATCTCGAAATTCCCCGTAATCGTCTGGTGGTCATTACCGGAGTCAGTGGATCGGGAAAGTCATCCTTGGCGTTCGACACCATCTTTGCGGAAGGGCAGAGGAGGTATGTGGAATCGCTGTCCGCATACGCCCGTCAGTTTCTCGAGCAGATGGAAAAACCGGACGTGGAATACATTGACGGTCTTTCACCCGCCGTATCGATCGAACAGAAAACCGTCAGCAGGAACCCTCGATCCACGGTGGCCACGGTTACGGAAATTTACGACTATTTCCGGATCTTGTACGCCAGTATCGGACGACCCCACTGCTACATATGCGGGCGCCCGATCGCCAGCCAGACCGTTCAGGAAATCGCCGATCGCATCGCGGAGCTTCCCGAGAAATCACGGGTGGTGATTCTGGCCCCTTTAGTGGAAAAGCGGAAAGGAGAACACCAGAAACTCCTGGATCATCTCCAGGCGGACGGATTCGTGCGAGTCCGCATCAATGGCGAGATCCGGGATCTGGGCGAACCCATTCAGCTCGACAAGAACAAGAAGCACTCCATCGAAGCGGTGGTGGATCGCCTGGTGATCACCGACAAGATCAAGAATCGGCTGACGGATTCATTGGAGTTGGCCTTGCGCCAGTCCGGAGGAACGGTCATCGCCCAGGTGGACGGGAAACAGGAACTGTTTTTCAGCGAACACGCGGTATGCCATACGTGCGGCATCAGTTATCCGGATCCGACTCCGGCCATGTTTTCGTTCAACAGCCCGCTGGGGGCTTGTCCGGAATGCGAGGGCTTGGGCATGAAGCTCGAGGTGGATCCGGATCTGGTGGTGCCGGATCCTTCGCTTTCCGTCCGTGAAGGGGCTCTGGAACCCTACGCGAAGAAAAATTCCATCTTTTTTCATCAGAGAATGGTTTCCATTGCCAACCACTTCCATTTCGACCTTTGGACCCCGTTCCAGGATCTCCCCGAACAAGTTCAACACGCGCTGCTGTATGGAAGCGGTGACGAGAAGATCGAGTTTGAATTGGAGACCAACGGCAGCCAATACAGGTATAACAGCCCCCTCGAAGGCGCCGTCAATCGGCTGAAGCGAAAGTATCTCGAGTCGGATTCATCGTACGTGCGCCAGGAAGTGGAACGTTTCATGAACAAACGACCCTGCGATCTCTGCCAAGGGGCCCGTTTGAAAAAGGAAAGCCTGGGCTTTCGGGTCGGAAATCTGAACATCTACGAACTCACCCGGCTCACGATCAAAGACTGTCTGAGAACATTGGACGAATGGGAGCTGAATCCGACGGAGGAGCGGATTGCCCGGCGCATCATCAAGGAATTGAAGGACCGCCTTCACTTTCTAGTGGATGTGGGGCTCGATTATCTGACATTGGACCGGTCATCCGAAACCCTTTCCGGAGGCGAATCGCAGCGCATCCGACTGGCGACTCAAATCGGATCGCGCTTGTCGGGCGTGCTGTACGTTCTGGACGAGCCCAGCATAGGCCTCCATCAGCGGGATAACCGAAAGCTGCTCCAGTCGTTGCTTCACATGCGGGACTTGGGGAACACGATACTGGTGGTGGAACATGACCGGGATACCATACTCAGCGCCGACCACGTGGTGGATATGGGACCGGGGGCGGGTCTGAGCGGCGGAGAAGTGGTGTTCAGCGGGACTCCGGAGGACCTGCAGCAGTGCGAGACCTCTCTGACGGGCAATTATATTTCCGGGAGACTTGAGATTCCGGTCCCTGAGAAACGCCGGAAACAGCGGAAAGGGTTTCTCGAATTCGTCGGGGCGGAACACAACAATCTCAAAAACATAGACGTGCGCCTTCCCCTGGGCGTGTTTACGTGTGTAACCGGGGTGAGCGGCTCGGGCAAAAGCAGCCTGGTCATAGAAACAATCTATCGTCATCTGGCGCGGAGGATCAACCGCTCCCGGGAATCGGTGGGAAAGATCAAAGAAATCAAGGGGATCGAGAACATCGACAAAGTGGTGGACATCGATCAGAGCCCCATCGGCCGTACCCCGCGATCGAATCCGGCCACCTATACGGGTGTATTTACGTTTATCCGGGACTTGTTTGCGCGGGTTCCCGAATCCAGGGCCAGGGGCTACAAGCCGGGGAGATTCAGCTTCAATGTCAAAGGCGGCCGGTGTGAGGCCTGCCAAGGCGACGGCGTGCTCAAAATCGAGATGCATTTTCTTCCGGACGTGTATGTCACCTGCGACGTGTGCAAGGGGAAACGTTACAATCGCGAGACGCTGCAGATTACGTACAAGGGAATGAGCATCGCCGAAGTTCTGGACATGACCGTCAACCAGGCGGCAGGGTTTTTCGAGGCTGTTCCGAACATCCGGCGCAAGCTGAAAACGCTCCAGGACGTGGGTATGGGTTACGTAAAGCTCGGCCAGCCGGCGACCACGCTATCGGGTGGGGAGGCGCAGAGGATCAAGCTGTCCAAAGAACTGAGCAAGAGGGATACGGGCCGTACTTTCTATATTCTGGACGAACCCACTACCGGGCTGCATTTCGACGACATCCGGAAGCTGCTGGACATGTTGAAACGATTGGTCGAAAAGGGAAATACGGTCGTGGTCATCGAACACAACATGGACGTGATCAAGTCCGCGGATTACATCATTGATTTGGGGCCGGAAGGCGGGGATCTGGGCGGCTACGTGGTGGCGTCCGGAACACCGGAAGAGATTGCTTCCGTACCCGAATCCCATACGGGCACGTTCCTGAAGGAATTGTTATAGAATACCGGGAAGTGACCGGACACGCCTCAGCATGAAACTTGTAGCGGACAATCTCCACGCTCTGAACCCAATCGTGGCGGAGACCCTGGAAAGGCTGGACCCGGTTCCGCTCCAGGACTTGGCCCGTCGCTGTCAACGGGCCGGGGCCGGAGAGAGGCGTTTACCGTTCTGATTTATCGAACACTCCCGCACGAGGGGCGGCTCCTTTGTAATAGGTGAGATCCCAGGACCACGCAACCGTGTCGTGACGAAGTATGTAAACGGCCCCGTCACTTCCGAGCACCTTGAAATACCGATGACCGGGTGCGAGCCAGCGATCCAGGACTTCCCTCACTTCGACCATTTCGGCATCTCCGGCTCCCAGCTGGAAACGCCGGGGCGTCTCTTCGCCCCGATAGCCCGCGTAGCATTCCACCCGGATCTTCATGATTCACCTCTTGCATATCCTTTTCCGGCTTGTCCGCCGCCATTATTCGGAGTTTCGGTGAAATCCAAAAAATGGAGTCTAAGACGTGTCCGTTCGCCTGTGCTCCTGCATTTCAAAAGAAGATCCAGGGTCAAAAAAAGGTCGAAAGCCGCGTTTTGTTGCGCAAATTTCCTATTGACTTTATAATAATATATAAGGGCGATACGTCAGCCCGTATCAACTAAGAAAGGAGGGTCGAAACATGGAAGAAGAACAAGTATTCCATTGCCGGCACGGAACGTGGGTGCGGTGTGACGTGTGCCATGGCATCGGAAAATATCGCATGCCTGCACCCAATGACGAATACTGGTTCGGCGGCATGCCGCGCACGTGCACGTTCTGTCACGAGATCGGGTGGGATTTCAGGTTTGAAGATCATGAATTCCTCACCTACACAGCGAAAGAACCTTGTTCCTGTCTGAAAGAGTATCTCGCGACCAAGCGCCGCGGTTCGCTCAGAGTGGCTTAATCGCCTGGACACAATCGAAATTCGATTCCTGCCGAACATCCTTATCTCCGAAAACGTGGATGCCACACCATTTCCATTCGGCTGCCCACATTCCCCTGCACGTGGTGGTTGAGAGTTCCGGGGAACCCGGTGAGAGGTTTCCCGGAACGGTTTTCCTCGGATTCGGAAAAGGAGTCGCGGCATCCTCTCCTCGACGGAGGGGACTCCGGCTGGGCGCGACCTCGCTACTTCAATGCCTGATCGATTTCCTTCTTCACCTTATCCCATTGTTCTTTCGCTTCTTTCTTTACTTCTTCCACGGACTTGTCCACTTTCTTCCCCGCTTTTTCAAAGGAATCCTTCTCGCAGGATATCGTCGCACCTAAGAAAACACCTGCCAAGAGAACGATCAGAAAGAAACGTATCGTTTTGCCCATGACCGCCTCCGATTCCGTTTGCATCAAGACTAGAGGGCGCCCCAACGCGGCCCCCATAGTCCCCCGAACAGTACCATAAACAATAGTACGGCTATGATGGGAATTACAACCGACATCAGGGCTTTCCTTCGATCCAGACCATACACTTCTTCCACCGTTATCACGTCGATCACCAGAAGCCATAAGGACGCGATCAATGCCAGGATGCCGCCGAGGAACGGCAGAACCGCAACCCAGGTAAGCACGTAGGCCGCACCCAGCACCTGAACGAGTTGGTTGAACCTGCCGTAGCCTTTGAACATGAAGCTCGCCATCGCATGCAGCAGAACGACATTCAAGAAAAACATAACCAGGGTCAGTATTGGATACAGAAAAATTCCGACGGGATCGATGGGCCCCAAGGCCGAAAGAAGACCCCCAATGGCCACAACAAGGATCGCAGGTTTAAGGGCATCCCGATCGCCGGCCAAATCACGCATCACCGCCCTGTTCAGTTTTGCCACTTCGATCCCCTGCATGAGAAAAGCTTTCAATGTGTCGAAACTCATGGATGCTCCTTTCTTTCACTCCAATTATATAGCACCGAAGTCTCATCCGGCGGAATACATCGATTCAATCGAAGGCCATGCGTCCCTGCGAGTGTCGGGAATCCCGAAAGAGAAACCTGGTCAGCCCGAAACACCAGGAGAGCCTCAACGGCCCCTCCTAGCAAATTGACAAAACGCAACCGGGTTCTTAAAATGATGCAAATACTTCCCGATGAACTATCATAGCATCCGGGAAAGGAGGTTGTAATGTCTCAAAATAATAATCCGGAGTGTCCTCATTGTGGTGTGAAGATGGAGAAATGGGCTGTGCCGGACGCGACCACGTGGGATACCGAGTATCATTTTGTCTGCTTTAATGATGAATGCCCTTATTTTGTGAGGGGATGGGATTGGATGCTGGAGAAGAACCAGGTAAACGCCTCCTATCGTCACCGATACGATCCTTCCACGGGGAGCAGCGGCCCCATAGCCGTCTGGTCCCATAAAGCTCTTCGAGATTACATTATCGAATAGGGCTCTGTCTTCGAGAGCGGGCAGCCGATGCTCGCTCTCTTTTCTGTGTACCAACGATTCCGACCGGCTGCCAAAGCAACGAACCGTTCCGTCCGGTCGCGATTCCTGAAAGCAAAGACCTCCCGAAAGATATAACGCCGTCTATGCATCGCCTCTAGAGCCCGTCTTCTTTTTTCAGAACAGGTCACGCCTTCGCGGCGAACAATCCCTGTGAGTTCAGGCGGAATTTGATTTGACAAAGCCGGGAAGGTTTGCTTTTTTCAGGAGCAACGAAAAAGGCGCCGGCATAGTAAGGGATGCATTCCCCGGTTTCACGTCAGGCTTCACTTTCAACCATACGATCATGATTTGAATACGGCTCGCATGCAACTGAGTGTTCTAACCATCAATCTGCGTCATGAACTTGCGAATGACGGACCCGACAATTGGCCCCGCAGAAAGCACCGGACGGCAAGACTCATTTCGGAGCATTCAGCCGATCTTTTAGGCACCCAGGAGGGCCGCCAGCCGCAGATTCGCGATTTGGAACAACTCATTCCGGGTTACATTCTCTCCGAAGCCCACCGTCAGTGGGATCCCGACCGCATGTATCCCTGTCTCTTTTATCGAAGGGGCAGATTCAACGTGCTGAAAAGCGGGGATTTCTGGCTTTCGGAAACACCTCACAAACATGCCACGAAGAGCTGGGAGAGCGCCTTTCCCCGGCTGGCAACCTGGGCGCACCTCCGGACCATTCCGGATGGGGTCGAGTTGTATGCATGCGTGACCCATCTGGATCATATCAGCTCCGCGGCGCGTTTAGGTCAGACGGGCGTTCTGATCAGCGAACTGGACAGAATAGCGGGTGACAGGTCGCCGGTCATACTGACCGGGGATTTCAACGATCTTCCCGGTTCAGACGCGTATCTTCGCCTTACCGGCGCTGAAGGCCGTTTTCGAGACGTGTGGGCCGACTGCAAAAGGTCCGAGGAAGGCTTCGATACGTGGCATGGTTTCACCGGCAAGGGACAACGCGGGCGCATCGATTGGGTCTTGGTGCGCGGACCGGTGGCTGTGCTGAATATTCGAATCCTCAGGGACACGTACGACGGGCGATATCCTTCAGATCATTTCCCGGTTCAAGCGGATCTCGAGATCGAAACCGGATGATCGAAGAAGCCGGGAATCGAAGCGCGTTTCATCCCGACGGACATTCGCCGTCAGCGCGCAACGCCCGGAACGATCATGTGGAAAAAAAGGCTTTGAATGCACGACATCCCATGTAGATATCGCCTTTGTGGGTTATCTCGAAGGGAGAATGCATAGACAGAACGGGCACCCCCATATCTACAACGTCCATACCATGCTCCGCCAGGAACTTGGCAATGGTTCCGCCGCCGCCTTCGTCCACTTTGCCCAGTTCCCCCGTGTGCCAAACAATGCCCGCATTCTTGAAAACGCGTCTCAGCCAGCCGACGTACTCGGCGCTGGCATCGTTGGAGCCCACCTTTCCCCGGATTCCCCCGAACTTGCTCAAACTGATCCCGTAACCCAGCCGGGCTGCGTTACGCTTTTCGTGAACTTCAGCCCAATCCGGGTCCATGGCTGCATTGACGTCGGCTGAAATGGCTTTGGATCGAAACAGGGCCTTTTCAAGATGGGAGACCAGCACCGGCTCGCCGGCTTTAGCGAACAAATCCATGACCACCATCTGAAAAAAACGGCTTTTGGCTGCAGTCGGCCCTTCGCTTCCGACCTCTTCCTTATCCACAAAAAGCGCCAGGCAAGTATATGTAGGATTCAGTACTTCACATAAAGCCGACAGAGCCATAAACGCGCTTGCGCGGTCATCCTGACCGTAGGATCCAACCATGCTGCGATCCATTCCCACGTCTTTGGCGGGCCCGGCAGGAACTACTTCCAGTTCGGCGGATACGAGATCGTCTTCCGTAATTCCGTAGGTGTTGTTCAGGTAAACCAGGACGGCCAGCTTGAAACGGTCGCTCACGTCCGTATCCGGGTAGGGGAGCGCTCCGATCAGTACGTTGAGCTTTTCCCCCACCACGATATCGGCCATTTTTTTTGTAGCCTGAACGTTTTGGGCGAGATGCGGCAGAAGGTCGTTAACGATAAACACCGGCTCGTCGGCAGCCTCGCCGATCTTCAGATCCAGCTCTCGTCCATCCGCCAGGACCACTTTTCCGTGGACGGCGAGCGGGCGGGCGACCCACTGATATTTCTTTATTCCGCCGTAGTAATGGGTTTTCAGATAGGCCATGTCCAGATCTTCATACAGAGGATTTTGCTTCAGATCCAGACGCGGGCAGTCCAGGTGGGCGGCAACGATGCGTAGCCCCATGTGCAGCGGTTCACTGCCCAGGACGGCCAGTGCAGCGGCTTTTGCCCCGTTCACCGCATAAAGCTTACGCGAACGTCCCGCCTTATTGATATCCCTGAAACCCGCAGCTTCAGCAGTGGCGATGATTTCATCTACCGCTTCGCGTTCGGTTTTGGCTTTGGATAGGAATTGCTTATACCGTTCTCCTAAATCAAAAACCTGGTC
This sequence comes from Deltaproteobacteria bacterium, assembly GCA_016208165.1. NCBI lineage: Bacteria > Pseudomonadati > Myxococcota > Myxococcia > Deltaproteobacteria bacterium. Next base: position 37,879 of record JACQYL010000025.1, on the reverse strand, counting down.
TTTCTCTTTGGAGGAGAGTTTGTCCCAGACCAATTCGGGTTTCGAGAACAGTCTTTCCTTTAAGGCTTTTGTTTCCTTCTTACCCTTTGCTTGGGCCATGGTACATGCGCACCGCTACACTCTCAAATAGTGTCGTTTCCTTTTAGATGTCCGGGCTATCCTGAAGAGGGATCCCACTACCACTCCCACCAGCAGAATGCCTCCGCCGTACACCATCCAGAGGTGCTTTTGGAGCGATTCGTCTCCTTCTCTATGGAGCACGCTGTATTCTTTTTCGAGTTCCTCGTGGCGAGTTTTGAGCTTCGCATACCGGTCTTTCAGAGACACGTATTCCTTGCAGCCTTCCTCAAGCGATCCGAGTTGCAACTTCACCGTTTCGACAGAAGCCGCGGTATTGGCCAGCTCAGTCTGCAGTCCCGAGTTCTCCGAACGAAGTTTTTCGAGTTGGTCCAGATATCCCGCCTTCTCTTCCTTCAGCGCGGCGTTTTCCTTGATGAGACTATCGGCCTGAAGGGACAGGGGTTTATCGCGCATGAGATAGCGGCTCAGCACCCAGCCTACGTCACCGTTTTCGAGACGCACCTGAGTCCATCCTTCCGCTTCGGAAAGAAACTCGACCGCATCGCCCGAGTGGAGGAGCTTTATGATTCTGTAATCCGTTCCAGGACCGGTCCGGCAGGAGATTTCAAAATAGTCGGTCACGTAGGCCTTGTATTGGCCCAGGGCCGGAAACGGAAGAAACACAATTAAAACCAACAGCCACAAAAGCTTGAACGTTTTCACGATGATATTCGTCGCTTTCCTGTATATCCAATGTACGAAAAGGCTGGAGTACTTCCGTCTATGAGGATCAAAACCCGGCGCCACCCATCCCTAAGGATCGGATCGCCGGAGCTCGAAGGCCATCAGGCGCCGGCCAGAGGCAGTGAAACCGCCCCCATATGATCCATCAAAGCTATGAAAATGACTCCGTACCACAATATTAAAAACGCGTAGTAGTATATAGGACCTTTCCTGGACTCGGTGTCCACCGTTTTGGTGGGAGAATTGAAAGCGGAACGTTCCCCCCGATCCATCAACAAGCGAATCAGGACGTAGATGTTCGCCATTAACCAGCCGTATGTTACTATGACGTCCACCATTCCCCGAGAAGATGGGGTACTGGCGAACGCGAGGCGGACAACTCCTGAAGAAATCGTGACCAGGATGAGGGATCCCACTACCACCGTCGTCAAACTTTTTGCCCATCGTCTAAAATTGAGAACGCCGTGGCCGCAAATGGGCAGCAATACGGCCATCAACAGATAAAAAAGAATGATAGGCATAGGGAAATCGATGGAAATCAAGTATAAGACCAAGCTTCCGGCGATGATGCTTCCGGAAATGCTCAGCACCCCGGCGAACCAAACCCAGAAAGGATAATCCCTGTTCAATCGGGCGGCCGGAAACAGTCGAAAATCGTTCATACCAATTACCTCGAAGACGATCCCGGCGGATCGACGCTGATAAAAAACATTCGCATAGTGTATGTGGGAAGGGCCGAATTTTCAAGTTCCAAATGTGGACCTGTCCAAAAACTAGATCCACACCGGCCGGCTTCTAAAGTCCGGCCGCTCCGTAGGCTGCTCCCGCCAGTATCACCAGGACGAGGGCTTCGTTGAATTCCGAGGCTGCCCCGAGGACATCACCCGTCACTCCTCCAAGCCTCCATCGAAATATAAACGATTCCAGAGCCGTGACGATCCAGATCACTCCGAAAAGGATCGCGCCGAGCCGTCCCGCAATAAAGGTGCAGGCAACCACGGCCGTTATCCCGGCGATAGCATAGTCGAACCATCTCAGGTCATCGACGAAGCTTTTCCCCAATCCTCCGGTCGACCTGGCGTATGGAGCTATCTTGGCCAGTTGCACCATGGTATGCCGTCCCAATATGGGTAACAGACACAGGGTCTCAAATTTGATGCGCATGGGTACGGCTGTTAGGGCGGCGAACTTCCAGACCAGGATAGTCACGATGCTGACCACGCCAAAGGCGCCCAAACTGCTGTCTTTCATGATTTCCAGGGACCTTGCCGGGAGGTGGGAACCGAGCAGACCGTCCATGGTGTCCCCCAGCCCGTCCAGATGGAGAGCTCGGGTAAATACAATCATAAGCAGTATGGCCTGAAAGTCCGCCAGCATGGGCGGCCAAATATGTAGGGAGAGCCGGTGGCCCCAGGCCACGAGAACACCCAAGACGACGCCTATGGCCGGATAAAAGGCCATGGAACGCGGCAGATCTTCATCCGTCGGGCGCAATCGACCCCATATCTGAATCACCGTCAAGAACTGAAGGGCGAAGAGGAATCGCCGTCCTAAAGCCAACAGACTAGTCATCTTTATCACTTACGCCCGCGGATTCGAACGTAGCCATGTCGTGGAAGATTTCCACGCCTAATTGAATGAGATCCATACCGATGCTCGCTCCCGTTCCTTCGCCCAAGCGCATGGACAGATCCACGAAGGGAGTCAGCTCGAGTCTCTCGAGCATAGCCGCGTGTCCGATTTCAACCGAACGGTGCGCGGCGAACAAGTAATCGCGGACACGGTTATCCATTTCATACGCCGCCAGTCCCCCCGCCGTCGAGATGAATCCGTCCAGCACCACGGGAATGCGCCGAATCGCCGCTCCTATAACCAATCCCGCTATTCCGGCAATCTCCAGACCGCCCACTTTGGATAGAACATCCAGAGGATCCTTGGGGTCCGGGCGGTTTACCTGAATCGCCCGCTCTATGACGGCCACTTTGTGGGCATGGGTGTCATCGTCAATTCCAGTGCCTCGGCCGGTGACGGCCGTGACGGGCTTTCCGGTGAATACGGCGGCGATGGCGCTTGACGCCGTCGTGTTGCCGATGCCCATATCTCCCGGGGCCACAAGATCGACACCCTCGTCCGCCAGTTTTTGGGCGAGGGCATATCCCTCCTGCATGGCGGCGACGGCCTGCTTCCGGTCCATGGCGGGGCCGACGGCCATGTTCCGGGTGCCGCGGCTGATTTTCGCATGAACGAGCCCGGGAACATCGCCGAAATCATGATCCACTCCAATATCGACCACATACACGCGGGAGCCGGTATGCCTGGATATGACGTTGATGGCCGCGCCTCCCGCCAGGAAGTTCAGCACCATCTGATGGGTCACATCTTTCGGATATGCGCTGACCCCGTCCTCCACCACTCCATGATCCGAAGCGAATACGATTACAGCCTTCTCCCGGACCCGGATCGACAGGTCACCTCGCATGACCAAATAGTCACGGGCGAACTCTTCCAGACGTCCGAGGCTTCCCCTGGGTTTTGTCAGGGAATCCAGGTGCTTTTGCGCTTCGTCTCGAAGCCTTAAATCAAGTGGAGGAATCGAGCCAATAGCTAGTTCCACTTCTTTCTTCATCGGTTTCTCCCATTCAATCGAAATCCGTTCGACCGCGTTTACGGTCCGCCACCCGGCACGGGCTTGCCGACTAGAACGTGCGTTCAAAGCGGGAAATGGCGGATGCGCTTAAACGGGCCGGGTCCTGGACGTTCATCCGTCCTTGAGCACCAAAGGCAATCCGGATACTACAACCACCACCTTGCTCGAGGTCCGAGCTACCTGTTGGTTCACGAAACCAACCGTATCTCTGTAGGCGCGGGACACGGGATCACCGGGCACAATGCCCCATCCTATCTCATTCGAGACGACGACCACAGCGCCCCGGACTCCCGACAGCGTCCGGACCAGCCGATCAACGTGACTCAATATGGCTTCCTGTTCGTCGCCATGGTTCATGTACAGGTTATTTACCCACAAGGTCAAACAGTCGACCAGAATTACCCTGTCCTCCCGATCCAACCGGCTCAAAACCCCTGGCACATCGAGAGGTTCCTCGATCGTTCGCCATTCCGACGTCCGTTCCTCCTTGTGCCGCCGAATCCGCTTTTCCATCTCTTGATCGAGGGCCTGAGCCGTAGCCAGGAAGATTTTCTCCTTATCCATGGCATCACAGACTTCCAGTGCGAGGCTGCTCTTTCCGCTTTTTGCCCCACCGGTCACCAACAGGCAACCTCGATCAAAGGCCGTTCCAAACATGATTTTCCTTCCATGCCGCGTCCGGGCCGCCGCACGCAATTTCTTCACATAAACGGGCGCGGCGTATGCACCCCGGGGCGTCTCATCCCGAAATCCAGGCCACGCTCCATGTACCCGGTCCCATATGCGTTCCCGCCGCACCGGCCATGGGCACCCTGTGGATGGCAGCCGCCGGAAACCGGTTCTTTAGCGCCTGCTCCGCATTCTCGGCCCAAACGGCGTTATCCGCGTCCGACACCAGAAAGAACGGATTGGGGGAGTTCAAACCGAGCTCCTGGATCTTCTTCAATATGAAGTCCAATCCCTGTGCGTGGGTTCGGACTTTTCCCCAAGGCGATGCGATGCCGTTCAGGTGTCCAATAAGAGGTTTGATTGACAGGGCGAGCCCAAGAAGCGAGCGAACCCTGCCGATTCTTCCGCCTCGAGCAAGATACGTAAGCGAGTCCAGAACGATAATTTCCCTGGCCTTTGACACGGCTCCCCGAGCCACGGACTCGAGATCCTCCCATGTGGACTCCGGTCTTCTGGCCGCGGCCACCTCGAGAACCACGGCCGCCATCTGCCCGGAAGCGGCCTCGGTGTTCACAATCCGAATCCGATTTCCTTCCGGATGATGCTCCTTGATGTTCGACGCCATATCGAAAAGCTGGGTGTAGCCCGGCGAGACCGCCATATAAAGGACGGTTTCGTATTCGGACAGTTCCTCGGTTATAACGGCCTCAACCTCCTCCATGGAAGCGTGCGATGTAGTGGCAACGTCGCGTGAAACGCGCATCCCCGCATAATACGACGGCAGGTCCAAATCATGATCACGAAAGCTGTGATTGGCAGTGACCACGTAATTCTGGATCACGCGGATGTGAAGTGCGTCCGCCATGGCCCGGCTGATGCAGCTCGCACTGTCCGTTATCAGGCCGACTTTTTTCATGACTCACTCCACAGATACCAGACACAGGCAATGGGTCTGTCCACCATGTTGCCGTTCCACCACGAGATCTGAAAAGCGCTCCGCCAGAGCCGCCTCGAGATCGTGGAAAAAGCCTCCTTCCAGTCCCGCCCCTGCGTAAAGGGTCACCAATGAGGATTTTTCTTCCCGTAACGACTCCACCAGAGCTTCTCCGGCTTCTCTCAGGCTCCTGTAAGGGGCGGACCGCACACTTTTCCTGTTTATCTTGAAGCGGTATCCCCCCGTTCCGGAGTCGGCGATCAAACTTCCGGAGACCGTCTGATGAACCGCTTCGGTCAAACGACGGCGGTTGATTTCCTCACGTTCGTTTGGATCGAATGCGAGGCCGGCCGCCACGACCTCGGCCTCGTTTTCGACCATCACCAGCTCCCAGGGCTTGGTCAGACGGCGGAGATTTTGCTCAAGAACCGATGAATGGGCGCCGTGCGTTGTTACGAGCAAGAGTTTTTGGCAACGAATCCGCTCCAGTTTTTCCGGCAGGTGCTCTGCTGAAAAAGGATGTGCTTCCACGTCCAGGACGAAATCCAATGCCATGCTCTCGAGTATGCGGGCAAATCCCGAACCGGCAACCAGCGCCGCAAGGCCGGTCGGACGAAGAGATTCCCGGCGCTCCTCGAATATACGCGCCTGGTACCGCATATCTTCCACCGACATTTCCAGAACGAACACGTCTTCGGGAACCAGGTTCCGAATGGCGAAAGGCTGGTCCGTGTGCAGGTGCAAGCGGACTTGCCCTTGGCCCCACGCCTTTTCGAGGGAATCACAGAACGATTGAAGGCGTTCGAGAACGTTTTCAAGCCCCGCTGAGGGTCCTTCGAGTAGCAGCTCCACACAATAGCTCGACGAATACGCGCCCATAAGGTTCGGCTGCCGTTCCCCGCCATTGAGGCGCGCCAAATCCAGGTGTCCCGCAATCCACCCGCTGGAGGCGGGGATGTCCGCTCCACGCTCTGTTAGGGCCATCCCTTCGATCAGGAGCACCAGGCCCAATCCACCGGCGTCGACGACGCCCGCCCGATCCAAGGCGTCCAACTGGTTCGGGGTTTCCAGCAGCGCATCCCCGCACACGTGCAGCAAACGTTCGAGTCCCTCCGAGTCGACCGTAGCCTCCGATCGCCCCGCCTCCCTGACGGCGGCGTCCAATACCGAGAGAATGGTGCCTTGCCTGGGGCGCGCAACGCTGGCGTAGGCCAAGTCGCGCCCGCTTCGCCAAGCCCGCGACCAGGCATCCGAATTCGCGGTGTCTTTTCCCCTCAACGGAGCTATCCAGCCTTTGAGAAACTGGGAAAAGATCATTCCGGAATTTCCCCGGGCGAACTGAATCGCCTCTCTGGAGATCAGGTCATACAAGGCCTGAAAATCGTGTATGGATTTTGTCCGCAGGATGCTGAACATCCCGGACAAAGTCGCCACGAGATTTCTGCCGGTATCACGGTCCGGAACGGGAAATACATTGATGGCGTCCAAATACTCCCGTTGCAAACACACGTTCTTCAGGCCGCCACACAGAGCGTCTGCAAATCGACTTGCGTTCATATGGATCAGGGAAGAACCTTTCCGGATGTGCCCAAGGCGCCTTGAAAGGAACCCGGCCCGGAATCTTATTCAAATCTTTCGCCTTGAAGGTCGAATCCGGCCCCAAAGAGCCGATTGAGCAGCCAAAGCCGCTGTGGGAACAGCTATTATAGGGAATGATTCTAGAAGATCAAAAGAATTTTTCCGTTTTCACAATACCGGGCGGGGAACGGTCGCATGGCGTCACGCAATCGGAACAGCCATCGCCCCCTGATCTCTTGGAACGAAGACCGACTCGACGATGCGATGGGTTGAATACAAGCTGCGGTCCTGATATTATACGCACCAAACGGTGCTTCTATTGGTTCTATTCATGACGGTAACAGGCGCTTCACATGAAGCTGGATTCTGAGGTTCCCCCGACTTGGACCGGCTGAGGAATCCAGCCGATCCGATAGCTTGGCCCTCGAGGCGGATCAGAATATGGACATAACCATGCCGATTGCATCAAACCTGTTGATCTTGGCCGGAGTCATGCTGCTGGCGTTCGTTTCAGTAGCGTTGCTCATTCAGAATCAAAGGCTGAAACGCTCCGTCGCAGCCGTAAACCTTGAAGCGGCGACCCGCAAGGCGCGGTACGCCGAGGAGCACAACAAACGCGTGCAGCGGCTCAAGGAAGAGATCCTAAAAAGAGAGCAGCTCATCAAGCGCCTCCAAGAGGAACTGAGGAATCTGAAAGAACAGCAGAAACCGGACGAGATCCAGTCCCGTCTTTTATCTCTGGCCTCTGAGAAAGCCGCCCTGGAAGAGGAATTCGAGCTCGAAAGAAAAAACCTCGACCCGGATCCGCCCAGCGATATTCAGGAGGTCATCAAACTCAAAGAGGAACTGAGCCAAGCTCGAGTGGAAAAAAACAAATACAAATCCCTGTTGGAAGAATATCAAAAACGTTATCAGGACATTCTTTCTTGGGGCAACCGCACGAAAAAAGAACTCAAGGAATTGGAAGATCAGAATCAGGTCCTGGAAGAGCGCGTACAAAAGATGAAGGACACGATTCGGGACTATCAGTCACGCGCGAAGGGTCCTTTCTCCTAAAGCTCTTTTCCGATCCGTAACAGCCGGGCTGCGGATAAACGCAGCTCCCGGCTTCTCACTTCTTATCGGGCTGTTCCTTTTTGACGGCTACCAGTTCGTAAGCCCGGCTGCCCAATCCGATGTTTTCAGCGTATTCCAACTGGAGTTTCCAGTCGATTTGAGGATAGATGCCTCGAAATTTGTCCGAAACGCATTCGTCCTTTCCATCCAAACAGGATCCCGCCATGATGGAACGTTGGTTCACAAGATCCACGGAAGCCTGGTCAATGGCCACCGGATCGGTGGACGCCAGGATTCCGATATCACCCACGATAGGAGCATCGCAGTGTCCATAGCAGTCGCACGCCGGCGATATCTGCGTAAGGAAGTTCACAAATAGGCTTTTTGGTCCTTTGCCTTTGAGCACTCCTTTGGTGTACTCCACCATTTTCTCCATGAACACCGGAATGGATTCGTTCCATTGAACATTGATGGCCCCTTCCGGGCATACGAGAATGCATTCTCCACATCCGACACATTTCTCGGGATCGATCCAGGACTTCTCGCCTTCCTCGATCGAGATGGCCTGCTGTGCGCAGTGATCTACGCATTCACCGCAACCGATACATCTTTTCTTGGAGACCTTCGGGGAAACGTTCGAGTGCTGAGCGAGTTTTCCTTTTCGGGACGCCGATCCCATGCCCACGTTCTTGATGGCGCCTCCGAATCCGGCAAGCTCATGCCCTTTAAAATGGGCTACGCTGATCAGGGCGTCCGCATGGGCAATTTCAGCGCCTACGGAGACGGTTTCGAAGTGCTTCCCGTTTACCGGAACTTCTACCGCCGACGACCCCAACAGTCCGTCCGCTATGATCACGGGAGCGCCTACCACCGAATATGCAAATCCGTTCTCGATAGCGGTATTCAAGTGTGAAACACTGTCACTCCGGGCGCCTACGTAGAGCGTATTCGCGTCCGTCAAGAACGGCCGGGCGTTCAGCGCTTTCAGCCGATCGACGATTTGGCGTATAAATACGGGACGGATATAGGCCGTGTTCCCCCGTTCTCCGAAATGCATTTTGATCGCCACCAGGTCTTTGGCTGAGATCTTTTGGCTCAGTCCCACCCGATCCAGCAGGAGATGCAGTTTGTCAAACAGGTTCTCTCGGATGCCGGCCCGCATATCCGCAAAATAGACTTCACTCGACATGCTCTGTTCCTCCTTGGGTTACGAAAAAATACGGTTTTTACAGGGAGCTTGTGTCAGATCGGGCGCAGTAGTTTGAACCCACCGCCGGAATAAAGCCTCGTGGCGCCTATCCATGTGGATTGTTTTTCGGGTTTCCGTAAGGCCGCAAAGAGGCGATGCGACTTCGTTGGCCAACGCGTTTCCGGCGTCCGCGTCGCTCCGTACTCATTGCTGCAGTTGGAAAAAAATCAGATTTCGATTTACCCCCAAGCCCGGGGACTCATCGCCCAATCCGTGTACGGCTCCTGACCTTACCTGACCTCGCGCTCGGGGATGTCGCCTTTATCGTATCCGACGTGGCAAGCGGAGGGGCAAGGCTGAATCTCAACGTCACCGAAACCACGGGCGGGCATCAGGCAGAAGCGTAAACCGGAAATTTAATGATGAAAGATACCCCTTTACCGGGGACGTTGTCCACGCTTATATCGCCTTGGTGCCGGGTGACGATCTTGTGTACGATGGCCAACCCGAGACCCGAACCGCGCGCCTTGGTGGTAAAGAACGGATTGAAGATGTTGTGAAGAATTCCGACGGGTATGCCTCCTCCCAGGTCTTCAACAACGCTCGTAATGTATGTCCGACCGCTTTCCGTGGAGTAGAATGTCTTGATCTTTAGCAGGCCTCCCGACTCCATGGCTTGAATAGCGTTCAGGAAGAGGTTGAAATACACGTGCCGGATCTGGCGGCTGTCGCCGAACACTTTCGGAGACGGAACCAGGTCCTTTTCCACCTGAATGTCGTTCTCCTGCAGGTCGAGCCTCAAATGATCCAAAGCTTCATTGATGACCACATTCAAATCGAAGTACTTGAAGCCTCCAACGGCATCCTGGGAAAAGTTGAGCACATCCTTCAACGTGTTTTCGAGCCGCGCCACCCCTGCGACAATGAAATCGATGTAACGCTTGAGATCTGACTCCGGACTGACAATACCGGATGCTCTCCGGGCAAAACCTCCTATTGTCACCAGCGGATTCCGGATTTCGTGGGCGATGCCGGCGGCGATCTCCCCGAGGGCCGCCATCTTTTCAGACTCGATCAGCTTCTCTTTCGCCTCTTTCAGCTCTCGATTCACATGATCGATGAACCCATACAGCCGGCTGTTTTCCAAAGCAAGGCCCGCCTGGTAGACCAGCATGCACAGGTTCTTGAGTTCGTCCTCGGAAACCGGTCTGCGTTTCAGGGCGTGGTCCACCAAGATGACTCCGATGTCCTTGTCCTTGGCCAGCAGCGGCACGGCTGCAAAAGGGAATTCAAGGAAGGATTGAAGGGGTCCTTGCGGATTGAAGAATGCATCCCCGGGGTCGATGACGTTAATGGGTCTGCGTTCGGACAGACATTGGGCGGGCGCTCCGGACTCATGTACGAAATCGATTTGTATATCTTGAACTGGGGGCTCATGCTCGCACGATTGACTTTCGGCGCGGTTTTCGGTTACCGGTTCAGGAGATCGCTCGACACGGGAGAAGCATTTATGCAGTCGTAACGTTCGGCTCCTTTCGTCCAGCAGGAGCAACGCACAGCGGTCGAACCCCAACCCTTCCGAATGAATCATGGATTTTAGAATAATGTCGATAAGTTCTTCGAAGTCCACGGTGGTCATCATGTTGCTGGATATGTTGTACAAGGAACTCAGCGTCTGTACCATGATCGCGTTGTTCCTGGCCAGAGACTCCACTTCTTTGAACATGATGGACTTGTCCAGCGCACTGGAAACAAAGGAACCGACCGAATGAAGCAATCGCCGGTCCTCTTCGTCGAAGGGAACATTGGTCCCGTCCTGCCAGGAGATCTTGTCCGCTGCGCACAAATCACCACAAAAATCATTACCGAGTCCGAGGCTTACGCAAACCGAAGGGTGCGTGTCTGCGATCTTTTTCCCGAAAGTGGCTCCGGCGACGATCTCGTTGGCTTGATCGGTAATGGAAAGCTCGGCCCAACGGGCGCTGACAAGACGCGCACAGATCGACACCAGATTGCCTACCAGAGCCTCGAGATTCATGGTGGACGACATGGCCTTACTGACTTCAAACAGAGCGTTCAATTCCATCACTCGGCGCTTGGCTTCCACCGTCATCCGGAAATCTTGGATGATTCCGCCAAGTTCAAGACTAACCGCTTTCAGGAGGTCGATTTGTGCGCCGGTAAGTCGTTTCGTGCCGCTGTTTACGAAGACCATAGCGCCGTACAGAAAGCTGTCGTCGGAAACGGGCATAGCGATGATTCGTTTGGCCGGGTCACCGACATGCGTCGGTTGAGCCTCCGCTTTCAGGGAGCCTGAGAGAAATTTACGCTCTGAGCCCGCGCGCCCGATCATCCCTTCTCCCAACTTGTACGCTTGCTCGCCCGTCCAGTTTTCGATGCGGTCTCCGGCGACTTGCAGAACCAGAAGATCTTGCCCTTTGTCCAGAAGGAAAAGGAATCCTTCTTCCAGGCCCAATTCGCCTGCAACGGTTTTTAGAATGTGTTGCAGCTTTTTCTCATGGCGGATCCTGGAATTGACGATGCGGATCACCTTATCCAGAATTCGGGCCCGATTAATGCGCTTTTTTGTTGCTGTGGTCGTCATACCTTACGCGCAACGCTTTCATAAAGGTCGAGATAGGCTTTGGCGGAGGTTTCCCAGGAAAATTCCTCCCGCATGGCGTTTCGTACCAACTGCATCCAATGATCCTTATTATCGTAATAATTCACGGCCTTGCGGAGCGAATCCATGAGGGCCTGAGGGGAGTAGTCATAGAAGCGGAATCCAGTCCCCTGACCGGTTTCCGGATGGTACTCCTTTACGGTCTCGCCCAATCCTCCTGTGGCGCGAACCACTGGAATGGTTCCGTAGCGCATGCCGTACAGGTGATCCAGACCGCAGGGTTCATACAGGGAAGGATTCAAGAAAAAGTCCGCGCCGGCTTCAATGCGGTGCGCCATGCAATAGTCATACGATATGGACAGCCCCACCTTCCCTGGATGGCGCCCGGCCATTTCTTTGAGGAAGCTGTGGTACCTGTCCTCCCCTTTGCCCATAATCACGAATCGAAGGCCCATGGCGATCAAATCGTCGAATACTCCGGCCAAAAGGTCGAATCCTTTTCGACCGACCAGTCTGGAAATCATCGCCACCACAGGACACGAGAGGTCCGAATCCATTTGAAAGGCGGAGAGGAGATCTTTCTTGCACAGTTGTTTCGGTTCTAAATGATCGATGCCGAAATTCGAGGCGATGTGGCGATCCAGAGTCGGATCCCACCTGTTGTAGTCCACGCCGTTCATGATGGCGGACAGATGGTTTTTTCTGGTGAGGAGCACTCCATCCAGACCGAAACCGAATTCAGGAGTCAGAATTTCCTCGGCATAGGCATGGCTGACCGTCGAGATGCGGTCTGCGAAGACGATCCCTGCTTTTGTCAGATTCATGTTGCCGTAGAATTCCAAGGCCTCCATGTTGAAATATTCCCACCCCAGACCGGTGAGATGCATGTCCAGACTCCAGAAGATGCCCTGACTTCCCAGGTTATGGATGGTAAACAGACTCCCGGCTTTGGCAATTTGTGGGACTTCACGGTAGAGACTTTTCATGTACAAAGGGGTGAGGCCTGTTTGCCAATCATTGCAGTGGATCACATCCGGTTGGAGCCCCAACTCTTTACAAAGATCGAGGACGGCTCTGGAGAAAAAGATGAAGCGTTCGGCATTGTCTTCGTAGTCTCCGTATTCATTACCGTAGAGCCCCTCCCGGTCGTAGAGGTCGTCCTTTCGGATCAGGTGCACGACCACCGATTCCGATATATCGGACCGGTACAGGCGGGCTTCCTCGGTTCGGAAGGAGATGGGTACGAGCAGAGTACGGCCCGTATCCGTAATGATTTTGCCGCATTCTCGTGCTTCCTTGTACATTGGGGTAACGACGTGGACCTCGTGACCCAGTTTGGCCAACGCTTTAGGCAGATGGTGAGACACATCGGCGAGGCCTCCCGCCTTTGCAAAAGGGACCACCTCGGACGAAGCAAACAAAATGCGCATAATGGACTCCAGAAAATTGAAGACACCGCACTGTTCGAATACGACACGAGTGTATCTCAGGCCACGAGAAAAAACAAGTTGGGTGGAGAAGTCCTCCAGTTTGCGAATTGACCGGCTTGGAGTTCCGTGTTATGAAGCCATTGGACCGATTTCCGATCACGCTGGATGCCAAGGAGTACTGAATGCTTAGCCTGATGCGAAAACATGCCACGTCGTGGCTTATAAAAACCTTTATGGCGGTTATCGCCGTTGTGTTTGTCTTCTGGGGTCTGGGCAGTTTCCGTGAGCGGCGGGCGGCGCGCTACGCAGAAGTGAACGGGGATGGGATATCCGCATCCGAAGTGGCTCGCCTGTACGATAACCTCGTCGAACAGGCGAGGAAACAGTATCGAGACTTTCTCACGCCGGAACTGCTGCAGAGACTGGATCTGCGAAAAGAAGCCGTTAATCGTCTAATCGAAGAACGACTGGCGATTCAAGAGGCGGTTCGACTCGAGCTGGGTGTCACGGACGACGAAGTTCGGGCCCAACTGCAGAAATATCCGATGTTTCAGCGAGACGGTCGGTTCGATCGGGATCTCTATCTTCGAGTGTTGTCCGCGAACCGTATCCAGCCGGGTGAATTTGAAGCCCAACAAAAAAGGGCTCTTTTGATTGAAAAACTGCGCAATACCATCGAATCCATGGCTGTTGTCGGGGAGGCTGAAGCGTTCGATCTGTGGCGATTGGAAAAAGAAAAGGCCGTGATCGATTTTGTTTCATTCGATCCGGATCGATATTTGAAAGACACAACCGTCGACGACAAAGAGATCGAGGAATACTACGCAAAGAACAACAAGGCCTATGAAGTGCCCGAGCAGGCCAGGATCGGATACATAAATTACCTGCAGGCCGAGTTTGCCAAACAGATAGCCATTTCCCCCCAGGAGATTCAGGATTACTACAATTGGCATTCGGAAGAATTTCAGCAGGAAAAAGAGGTACATGCACGTCATATCCTGTTCAAACTAGCGGAAGACGCTACGCAGGAACAGGTGCAATCCGTCCGAAAAAAGGCGCTGGTGGTACTGGATCTGGCCCGGAAACCGAACGCGGACTTCGAGAAACTGGCTATTCAATACTCCGAAGACACCTCGGCGCCCAAAGGCGGTGACCTGGGATTCTTCAAAAAAGGCTCGATGGTCAAGCCCTTCGAGGAAGCGGCTTTTAATATGGCGCCGGGAGAGATTAGCGATCTGGTTCGAACCCCGTTTGGACTCCATATCATCAAAGTTGAGGAAGTCAAAGAGCCCGTTGTGCAGCCCTTGGATGAAGCGAAAGGACAAATCGAGGCCAAGTTGAAAGCGGAACAGGCCAACGACGTTGCTTTTGAGGCGGCTGATAACGACGTGGAGGACGCTATGCAGGGAAGATCCCTTCGAGAGATCGCCCAGGCTCGGGGAGTGCAATACGTGGAGTCTCCCTATTTTAATGAATCCGGTCCCGTACCCGGTCTCGAAAAAGTGAAAACTGCCGCGAGTTCCGCCTTTTCCTTGGAAATCAAGGAGGTGGGACCCAAGCTGGAAGCACCGAACGGATACGTGGTCATTCAGCTCCTGGAAAAGAAGCCTGCCGCGATCCCGGAACTCGATTCGATACGTGGGCGTGTTGCCACGGATCTGAAAAAAGAGAAGGCCGACCAGTTGGCTGAGAAGAAGGCTGCCGAGTTCATCGAAATCGTAGCCGGAGGCAAAGACTTCGAAACAACCGCCAAGGAGATGAATCTGGAAATGAAAGTGGGGGGACCTTTCAATCGAAGCGGAGCCGTCTCCGATCTAGGAATCAATCCCAAAATCAATATGACTGTTTTCGCCTTGAACAGCCCTGGAGACCTGGTACCCGAACCCATAAAGAACCGTGGTAAACTGCTCGTTGTTCGGTTGAAGGAAAAGATCAAACCGGACAAACAGGAATTCGAAAACGAGAAAAAGGAATTCATGGACCGGATGACCACAAAACAGGAGAACGACCTGTTCAGGGATTGGATCGAAGCCGTTAAAGATCAGGCCAAGATCGAGATCTTTCAGGAAATCTGAGCCGGGCGTGACGTGGTGTGATCGACGGGGCCGTTCGAAGTCAGGAACGGCCCCATGACTTTTCTCATACTCTGCAATCAAGGCTCCGGAGGTTCCTGTCCCGCGCAACGCGGAACCCCCAGAACCCGCTGAAGCCGTTCCGCCGTTCTTCTTGACTCGAACTTCTTTGTGATTATTGTTTGAATAGTTCTCGGTTTCCATTTCCATGTAGCTCCGAAACCTGCCATTCCTGAATCGGGTAATTTGAGGATATGCCAAAAGATTATTATCAAGTACTTGGGATTTCCAAGAGCGCTTCCACGGACGAAATAAAGAAAGCGTACCGTAAACTGGCTATGCAATACCATCCGGACCGAAACAAAGGCCGGCAGGCG
>JACQYL010000025.1:0-22481 GCA_016208165.1 Deltaproteobacteria bacterium | reverse complement strand
TTCAAGGAAATCAGTGAAGCTTACGCCGTATTGAGCGATTCCAAGAAGCGTCAGCAATACGATACATTCGGCGATTCCGGGTTTCACCAGAGATTCACACAAGAGGACATCTTTCGGGGATCCGACCTTCATGAGATCTTCAAAGAATTCGGTTTTGGGTCAGGGGAGATGTTCAGCCGTATTTTCGGTGGGGCGAGAGGAACCGGAGGATTCAAGACCTATTACACCGGTTCAGGCGGAGGCGGTTTCGGGTTCGAGGACCTGTTTAAAGGGGCGGCCGGGGCGCAGCGAGGATCTCACCAAGAGCCACCCGCCAAAGGACCGGACCTGCTCTATGAGCTTCCACTCACGCTCGAAGAGATTGTGGACGGTGGGTCCAAGGTCATATCGTACCGTCGTAGAGACGGTTCTTCCGAGCGTGTTTCAGTCAAGATTCCCGCCGGAATTGAGGAAGGCAAGAAACTTCGCGTTCCGGGAAAGGGAGAGCCTTCCTCCAACGGAGGCCCTGCAGGCGACCTATACATAAAGATCAAAGTCGCTCCCCACATGGTTTTTGAGCGGAGCGGCCAGGATCTTATCCTGAGACAGGAAATTCCGTTCAGTCTGGCCGCACTCGGCGGATCCATTTCCATACCCACTCTATCCGGAAAAACCGTTAAACTTCGAGTGCCTGCAGGTACTATGTCCCACACGAGACTCAGATTAAAAGGCCACGGGCTTCCTGCCATGGGAAGTGGGGGCATGGGTGACCAATACGTTCAAGTCCTGATTTCAGTCCCCAAGAAACTCAAACGAGAACAGAAAAAACTCATCCAGTCGCTGGCGGAACAGGGGCTTTAAAGACCGGCGCCCGAAGGCTCTCAGTCAGGCTGAATCAGGGAATACTTCCCCGACGCGACGGAGGGCTACCCTTTCTGTTCCGGTGGCATCGGATCTGAGACGTCATGGATGCGTCCGGTCCCAACCTCATTGAATCTCGTCTGAAAGAAGCCGCCGCTGACCTGAGGCATCTGTTGGATAGAGGTTATCCCAAGTCCGCGGCCCTTACCCTCGTCGGTAACCGATACCATTTGGAGAGCGATCTCCGCCATCTCGTTCATCGCGCCGTCTTTTCCACAGCGGAAGCCCGGACTCGGCGATCCCGATTGCTGGCCTTCGAACAGCTGAAAGGCCGACGATTGTCTGTTGACGGATTCAATGTGTTGATCACCTTGGAATCGGCCTTATCGGATCGCCCCATCATACTGGCGGATGATGGTGTGGTACGGGATACCGCGGGGCTTTTTTCGAAATACCTTTTGGATGACGAGCCCGGCGGGCCGTCGAATCGAGCCCTGTCACTTTTGTTGGATACCCTCGAGGAAGCCGGCCCGGAGCACTGTTTCATCGGATTTCATCAGGCCATGAGCCGCAGCGGGGAGCTTGCCGCAGGACTGCGGAATGAGATGAATCGTCGCGGAATTCCAGGTCGGGCGGAAACCTTGCGTTCCGTGGAGTCCGGGCTGCTTGTCCAGGGCGAGGTCGTGGCTACGGCGAATTCCACACTCCTGAATCGAGCCGCCGCCGCATTCGACCTGGCCGGGTATATTGTCTTCTCTAAAATAAAGAGAATTCCCCAGAGCCTTTAATGCCGGAGGGAGCGCGTGATAGAGCCGGAGCCTGCCTCGTCCCGATCGGGCGACATGAGGATCGAATCGTCTGCAATCGGCGGTTCGTGGAAATCCGATCGAACATTCGTCCATGAATTCCTCTGCAGGGTTCAGATAACGCGTCGCGAGGCAAACTGAAGCAGAACGCCTCCGGACGGGCTGCAACCCGTTCCGGAGGCGATGCGCTACAATGAGTCTGTCAGGAGCCTAAGTCCGCGCAGATGGCATAGCAAAGGGCGGGCACTGCGGGAGTTCCGCCCGGGTTGAGGTTTTGGATGACCGTTGTCCATGTGGTTGCACTCGATTTGACGCTGGATGACTGCAGGAAAAAGCCCGCCTGGCCGGGAAGCAGGCCGCCGGTGAGCACGTAATCGCCGGCCCCGCAGGGCGCCACACAGGGCAGCGCGGCCCCTCCCGGTATGGCCACTGGAATTGGAACCAAGTAGATGTTGGCGGAGCCCGCAGGACCTTGGAGTCCCTGAGCTCCCTGTGGCCCCTGAGCTCCCTGAGCTCCCTGAGCTCCCTGGACGCCCTGGGGCCCCTGATCTCCCGCATCGCCTTTGTCTCCTTTCGGCCCGGCAGGACCCTGCACTCCCTGGGCGCCGGCCGGACCCGCAGGACCCGCGGGGCCGGTCTCTCCTTGTTCCCCTTTGCCGAATCCCACGAAGGTCCGTTCCAGCGTGTACGCAATAGGGCTGCCTCCGGCCATGGCGACGGTGGCGGTGGCATTGTCCTCATCCGCGACCATCATATTTAGATGGTACCCCAGACCGCCCAGGTCGTCTTCGTCCACCACCCCGGTGGTGAAATCGGATGCCAGAAAGGCGGCGAAGTTGACGGCGTCGGGAGAGTAAATCACGATCACCGAATCGTCCGTGGTGTCGTAGGATTGCACGTAAAAGTTGACGACGGCGCCGGGCGACGTACTCCTCCAGATCCCGCCCTGGGCAAAACACGGAGCAGCGACCAGCAGAAAGAGACATACGACGGCACACATGAACCCTTTTCTCATCATGGAACACCCTCCTTCGTTTTGTAGATTACCAGTAATGGTGACGGCCGGATGGGATAGACGTGAGAACCGACCTGCACGCCTTTTCCCATATTCCAATCATAGATCAGGAATGACTTGGGACACAAGTCCAGAACATTGGGATACGACACCGGCGACTCGGCGAATAACCCCGCCCAACGACGCCTCAGATTCCCAGAGGCCTCCTGCACAGCATAATGTCGGTTGAGGGACCTTGGTTGATCGCGGCGGTAAGGATCGATTCAAGGGGATAGAGTAGGGCGCCAACGATCAGGCCCAGGATTTCGCTATTCTTGACCATACCCGCTACGAGTTTCCAGGAAACGTTGAGAAGACGACTGCGGCTGGTGACAGGTGTGTTCATCAGATAGAACAAGGGTTTTTGTCCTATAATCTTGAAACCCGCGTCGAGCAGCAGGTTCTTTATGAAAGAATCGGACCGGCAGACCTGATGCCGAGTGCGGAGGGCCTCTCCTTTCATGAAATTTTCGGACCAGATGAAATATCCCCCGGGTTTCAGCAATCCGTGTATGTTTCTCAGCGCGTTCGCGTATTTTTCATCGTCCACAATGTGAAACAACACGTCCATGGCGGACACTACGTCAAACGAGGCTTTTTCGAGTTCATGGATCCGGTTTCCTATATCGAGTCGGTGGAAAGCGTATTCAGGATACCTCAGCGAGAGATTTTCAACAGCAACCTGTGTAATGTCGACTCCCACCAACTCCTTGACGCCCAGCTTTGCCCATTGTTCCACATAGAATCCGGTCCCGGAACCGACATCCAGTACCCTCGATCGGGAGAACTCGATGCCAAGCGATCCGGCGAACCTCAGAAAACCTCTCTTTCGAACCTTGTACATCCAATGATTGAAATTTCTTCCAAGGCCGAGAAATCCAACCCCATACAGACTGAATTCACGGTTCAGTCTCTGCTCCCAATACTTTCCAGGATCAAACTGCATCAACCTTCATCCTGATGTCTTGTTCCCGTGATTCAGGCGCAGGTAGGTTACCTGGGATACGGCCACCAGCTTTCCTTCGGCGTCCAGGAGGTCCACCGCCACCGGACACAGGGTGCGGCCCAGTTTGATCACCCGGGCCCTGGCCGTCAAATCGGTGAGACAAGGCGCCAGATACCGGATGTTTAAATCCGTCGTGGTCACGGGTTCGTCGGGACCGGTCAGGGTCAATATGGCGAAAGCCGCCACGGAATCGGCCAGGGTCACGAGTATGCCGCCGTGCAGGGATCGATAGATGCCGTCGTATTCGAGGCGGCGCGGGATGGTGACTTCGCACGCGCCCTCGCTCAGGGAGACGACACGCATATCCAGCGTGCCGAATATGGGGATGCGGCTGATGCGATCGAGTATGGCCTTCTTTTCGGATTCGGAAATCATGGATGGATCTTCTCTTGATGATGAGTCGAGCACAAGCTGTTTTTTCGGAAGCGGGATCCGGTCCGGAACGATGCGCAACTCAAGTTGAAAAAGGGGTTCTTTCGAGCACCTACGGTCGTTTCAATGGAGCCTGATAGTACAATGTTGGGGCGCGGGCGTCACTCCGTTTTTATGACAGCCGGATATGCCCCTCGAGTTTCTTCGGGGTGCATTACATGAACCATAGGCCGCATCGTAGGTCAGGACTGATTTTTCTTTTGTGTGCCTTCACACAATTTGGTATTTTCAGGACAGAGGTGTACGCCTATACTTCCCTGGACGGCTTCCAACGGCCAATAGGCCTAAACGACGAGTCTCGCGTTGTTGACTATCTTCGTAAATGTCCTGAATGGATATACCGATTGGGGGGTGTAGGCAAGGGGGCTTACGGCTGCTAAGCCATACGCAGTGAGAATTTCATAAGAAGAATTATGGCTTCTTTACCGACCTCTCGATCCTTGGCCTGAATCGTGAAATCACTGACGCTCAGCTATAAACGCCAAGAAGAAAAACCTCCTTTTCTGGACTTTTTCGCCGGAAGCGGACTCGTTTGCGAAGCCTTGAAATCCTACTTCACTCCTGTTTGGGCCAACGATATATGCGATAAAAAAGCCGCCGTGTTTTGCGCAAATCATCCGAAAGAGGTTTTTAGGCTCGGTCCGATACAGGAAGTAAACGGAAAAGACTTGCCTTCGGCGGTTCTTTCATGGGGAAGCTTTCCTTGTCAGGATCTCTCACTTGCCGGGAATCAGAAAGGCATTTCGAGTTCAAGAAGCGGGCTGGTGTGGCACTGGCTCAGAGTTATGGACGAAATGGCGATTCTTCCCCCTGTGTGCGTCGCAGAAAATGTCGTAGGACTTGTGTCGTCACGAAAAGGCGATAATTATCGCAAGCTGCACGATGCTTTAGTTGAAAGAGGTTACAAAGTTGGCGCATTGATTCTCGACGCCGCCCATTGGCTCCCTCAGTCTCGCAAACGCGTGTTCGTAGTGGCCGTCTACAAAACCGTCGATTCTTCCGACATGGAAGGAATTGGGCCGGTCTGGTGTCATCCAGCCTCTGTCCGAAGGGCTGCGAAAGGTTTGGACGAATGGGTATGGTGGCGTATTCCGGAGCCTAACGCTGAAAGGTCTCGTTTGGAGCACATAATAGAGACCAATGCGCCTTGCGATGACGACGTGAAACGACGCAACAAGTTGGATCTCATACCTGCAAGACATCGCCTTATGCTCGAAGCCGCCGCCAGCAAAGGAAAGATTGTTTTTCCCGGTTACAAGAGAATTCGAGGCGGCCGCCAAGTCCTTGAATTAAGATTCGATGGGTTGGCTGGATGCTTGCGAACGCCGGAGGGCGGGAGTAGCAGACAGATTCTTGTGATTCGAGATAATGGAGGGTTTCACACCAGACTCTTAACGGTCAGGGAAACAGCTGCTCTAATGGGGGTCCCGGCAAGTTATAAGATCCCAGGTACTTACAACGACGGATATCGAGCCATGGGTGACGCAGTCGCGGTTCCTGTGGCCAGATACTTGGCTGAGAAGCTCCTTCACCCACTCGTCCAACGACTGCCCACAGGAACAAAAGAAATATTATATCGCAGATTGATGATCAACTAAAAGCCTTTGCAGACGAAAACAAGATGGCGGGCAAGGGTCCTTTGTGTGTGGCCTTGGCGGTAACTAGAGAAGCAATAGAAAAGGGCATGCCCCTCAATCCGGAAGATCTCTTGACGCCGGGCGGTGGTCAGGTGAAAGTGTTGGGGCTTGCCCCAGTGCAATCGATTCTCAAGGAATATGGGATCACGCGGGTTTTGGCGAAGGAAGGGGGGAGGACCAGTCGCGGAAGTATAAGAAATATGCGATTGTATGTTGCCTTTCTCAATAAGAGGCATGATCAATATGGGCACTCTCTGGATTTGGTCGGTGTGGAGGAGTGGTGGGTCGATCAAGTCCTCAAATTCTTCGCCGCGATGCCGTTCGTTTTGCATTACGATTCCGCCAAGTCTTCTCGATCACTGATAAGGGATCTATTGGAGCAAGCCGAAAGACGTCAAAAAGAATCTGCAGGGGCCACCGTCGTGGGAACGGTGCTTCAACACTTGGTGGGTGCTAAGCTCAGCCTCCTGATGGGAGAAACAGTAATGCATCATGGCGCCTCTGTCGCCGATGAACAGTCGGGGCGAGACGCCGATTTTTCGATCGAAGACGTAGCTGTCCATGTAACCACATCTCCAACTGAAGGCCTTATCAGAAAATGCAGAGCAAATATCGAAAACAACCTTAGGCCGCTAATTGTAACGACCAACAAAGAACTGGCGATAGGGCTTTCAAGAAACGAGAAGATTGAAGACCGTATAGATGTCTTTGAAGCCGAACAGTTTCTTGCCAGCAACCTTTACGAATTGGGTAAGTTCGCCTCGAAGGGAAGACACACGACAGCTCGACAGCTTGTGGAAGAATACAACAAAATCGTATCGAAACACGAGACCGATCCAAGTTTGATAATTAAAGTAGGTAAATGAGCGACACCTTTTCGCCTGAGAAACGCAGCTGGATCATGAGTCAGGTGCGGAGCCAAAACACCACTCCGGAGATGTTGATCAGGTCTTTGACCCATCGCCTGGGCTACAGATATC
Source organism: Deltaproteobacteria bacterium (assembly GCA_016208165.1). Classification (NCBI taxonomy): domain Bacteria; kingdom Pseudomonadati; phylum Myxococcota; class Myxococcia; species Deltaproteobacteria bacterium. The sequence goes on along the minus strand of JACQYL010000025.1, from coordinate 15,726 downwards.
GGCTGCACAGTGAAAATCTTCCGGGAAAGCCTGATCTGGTTTTTCCATCGCGCCGCAAAGCGCTTTTTGTACATGGCTGTTTCTGGCACGGCCACGATTGTTCCAGAGGCGCAAGAATTCCAAAATCAAATTCGAAATACTGGATCAAGAAGATAGGGCGGAACAAAGAGCGCGATCAAGAAAACAAGAAGCTCCTCGAATCGCTTGGATGGAGTGTTCTGGTGTTGTGGGAATGTCAGACGAACGATTTGGATAATGTAAAAATCATCCTTGAAGACTTTCTCGGGTAGGAGCGGTTCTCTTCAGGAGTTCTAGAAAGTCCATTTAGAGAAACGCAGAAAGAGTGTGGATATATGATTTTCAATCAAAAGAGAAGATATCTTTGCACAAGGATTACACATAGCCAAAAAAAGCGAAAGGAGCCGCATGACGCAGCCCCTTGAAATGATCTGGCAGTCCCAACGGGACTCGAACCCGTGTCTTCGCCGTGAGAGGGCGATATCCTAGGCCACTAGACGATGGGACCGTTTGCCTGCAGATTTGATGCCGACCCATGATCGGCATGGAACGCTTTAACGAAAAGAGGCGGGCTTGTCAAGGCATTTCGTGCGATACGGTTGTCGGCAGGTCAACGTGTCCGGGCATTTTGACGGCTGAAATGCTCGGCTCTCGTTTTAATTATATTCCCGCATTCCCAAGCAAGAGGTTGAAGGCCGACGGCGTCCCTTCGTTCTTTATCACCAGTGGACCGGTCCGCCTGTCACGGGGATACCAAGGAAAAGAGATCGGAGCCTCCCGACATCATCTGGGCATGGGAGGCCTGTAGAAACGGCATGATGTCACGGTTGGAGGTCATGAATCCGTTCTTCTGCAGGAAGAGACGGGATTCGGGTTCAGAGCGCCAGGAGAGTTCCGGCTCGGGTTCTTTCTCGTAGGAAGGAAATCCGATCAGCTTGGTAAGCCGATTCGCGTAGTAGACCGTGGCGGAGATATGAGGATGATTCGAGTCCGACCAGGGGGAATGGTGGAAAAATACCGGGGCGATGAGTTCTTCGGGGAAATTCCACCGTCTGAGCAGCTCCGCTCCTATATGATAGTGGGTGTACCCGAGGACGTCTTTTTCGGCTTCGGAAAACCCGATCTTGTGTTGTTGAATCATCGAAATGATCTTGCGGAAGTCGTGGTGTAAATACTGATAAATCACCAGCTTCCCGATGTCATGAATCAGTCCGCCGACCAGGAGGGCCCCGTCGGGATCCTGGATGGACGTCTCCTCTCCCAGTTTTTTCGCCAGGAAGCCGCAGGCGATGGAGTGTCGCCACAAGCCTCCGACCTTGAAACCGTCGGCGTGTTTCCCCTCAAAGAGCTTGATCAGCGAAACGGCCAGCACAATGTTACGGGTTTGGTTGAGGCCAACCAGCACGATGGCCTGTCGTACGTCGGAGACCCGGCCCAGGAATCCGTAGAAGGCCGAGTTGGCGAGTTTCAGAATGGATACCGTGAGTGACGGATCTTTTTGGATCATACGGGCGATGGCGTCCACGGACACGTCTCTGTCATCGAATCGTTTCAGAACGCTCGTCGCCGCAAGGGGCAGCGTGGGAACGAGATCGATCAAATCCAATATTTTTTTTCTGCGGTCGCTGGACACGAGAATTCCCGGTTGTCAGTTATGGGGGTTCCATCCCTTCAGGCATCCCTCTCCGCCTTCTTCGCGCCGGACGTCGGGCTCAGGGAGCGATTGAAGGCAAGAGCATTTCCACTATTTCCGGCCCCTTCTTTTCCTGTTCTTCCTTAAAGGTCTGGATCATGTCGTGGGGTATCACCCTGAGAATTTCGGCCAGATTGGTCTTGTCCAGATGGCGAACGGCGTCTTGCACCATGGCGGTCATTCCCCTGTCAACAGCCGCTTCCCGGATGACATCTAGTTCCGTGCCCCGAGTGATGAGTGCTTGCATTTTCCGATCCACTATAAACATTTCGCTGACGCAACCACGACCCAGGTAGCCGCTGAACCTGCACCACAAACAGCCGGCTCCACGATGGAACCGAAATCCTTTAGGATATTGGAGGAACACCTGCGACCAGATTTCCTCGTCCGGTTGGTACTCCTCTTTGCAGTAGGGGCAGACGAAGCGGACCAGGCGTTGAGCCAGAACACCTTTCAGCGAGGCGGCGATTTCACCATAGTCCAGTCCCAAATCCTTTAACCGCACCAGGGAGCTGAAGGAGTCGTTGGTGTGCAACGTACTCAACAGCAGATGTCCGGTTTGCGCGGCGGTGAATGCTATCTGGGCCGTTTCAGCATCCCGGATTTCGCCCACCAGGATGACGTCCGGATCGAGCCTCAAAAAGGATCGTAGGAGTCTGGGAAAATTCAGACCGATTTTAGGATGGACCTGTGTCTGCATAATACCGGGGAAGTTGTATTCCACCGGGTCTTCCGCAGTGATGATTTTCAGCCCGGGATTGTAGATGTCTTGAAGGGCCGCATAGAGTGTGGTGGTCTTTCCGGAGCGCGTGGGGCCGGTGACCAAGAGCATTCCGGCGGGGTGCTGTAAGCTTTTCCTCAAGTCGCTCAGGATGGACGGCGAAATGTTGAGATCGTCCAAACGTACTCCGGACTTCCGGGAATCCAGGATTCGAATGACTACGTTTTCCGCTACGGTGGCTCTGCACGTGGCCACCCTGAAATCCAAGAGTACTTTTTCCGTGGACTTCTTGTCCATATAGGACATACGAAACGCGCCGTCCTGAGGCAGTCGTTTCTCTGCGATGTCCATGTTGGATATGATCTTGATTCTGGATACCACCGCGTGTATGTGCTCGCGCAGAGAATCGGTCAACCGGGTATCCATGGCGCTACTCAGCACACCGTCCACGCGGTATCGGAGTTTGACGCCGTCGTAATCCTGCTCGATATGGATGTCACTTGCGCCTATTTCCACTCCATGCTTGACGATCCGGTTCACAAGTTCATGGGCTTTGATATCCTGAAAGGCTTCCTTTGTGTACGTTGCTGCAAGGACGGCGTCAGGGACCTTTTCTTCAAGATCCACATCAAGGAACTCGACATCGACCATTTTCCCGGAAACGCGTTCGGGCTCGAGTTCGTGGTCGTACAGGTGCTTGAACAGATCCCGAAAGTGAAAATTCGACATCAGGACATAGCGTACGTTGTAGCCGCCGTAGTCGGCGTTTACTTCTTCTTTCAGCACGCGTGGATCGTACAGGGCTATGGTCAGCTGCTGGCCTTGGAGCCCCGCCGGTAGGACCCGGTGCTGTTTGGCGTAGACGGGCGTCATCAGGTTCCTGAGGGTTCGAAGATCGTCTTTTTCGAGCTGCAACTCTTCCAGGTCAACGGCAGGTATGTTGAATTGTTTGGCCAGAGCGTTCAGCAGTTCTTCGTCCGTAACCATGCCTTTTTGAGTGAGGTATTCACCTATGGGCACCGGGCTGCGTCCGCGTTCGCGCAGCGACTCCATGAAGCGGTCCTGCGAGATGTACCCGATCTGGACGAGCAGATCTCCGAGTCTCCTTCGTTTGTCATATTTCTCGATTACATAGTTGAGAGCCGCCACGTTGACGTGCCCCATTGCCACCAGAATTTCGCCCAGCATGCGGGCGCTGTTATTGCCCGCCACGCCGACTGCGGCCCGGATTTCGTTGGATATCAGGCCCTTTTTCAGGGCTTCCTCCATGGCTTTAGGCAGATCGTACCGGACGATCAGCTCTTCTTGCGAAACGATTCTCCTATCGACGAGCTGGTCGAGGAGCGTCCGGCCTTTGACCTTCCGCATGCGCTCGTATTCCTTCTGGTCAAGCCTTTGCTCGTCGCGAAGGCGATGCAGGAGACTATCCTCGAATCCAATGGTCTTCGCGATTCTCGAGATCTCCTTGAACGGAACGGAGTTTCGTTTCAGGATGGCCTTGCCGAGATTGTACAAATCCTGTTCCCGCTCCCTTTCCTGGACGGCCAACGCTTCCTCCAGTTGGGTACGCGTTATGAGTCTTTCACGAACGAGTAGTTCGCCAAGATTCGACTTGGCCTGCGGATTTGCAGAAGCATTGTCGGGCATTGAACTCATGAGTCTGTTTACCCTTCGGTGTTAAGGGATTCCTGATTACGACGGTAAAACGACGTTCCGAAAGGTCGGATCTACGCCGAACCAAGACCCATCGTACTATCTTTCGGAGGCAAGCTTCGATCGGAGCGCGTTTCTTTGTCTGTAAGATCTCATTGTTTAGAACGTCGCAAAGTGGATTTCAGCCGGTCTTGCCTTGCAGGTACGATGTTCATCGGAATTTGCACCAATAGGGGCCATTCATTCCAGTCAATATAAACACCCGTCATCGACGATTAACAAATCTTGACTTTTCATAAAGAAAGGAATAGCTTAAAATTTCCATTTTGGTAATACTTAATAATATCCTTGAAGTCGTTGATTCGTCAAACGATTTTGGGGCGATGGATTGAACAACGCGACAAGAGTGCGGTGCAGCGTCGTCTTTTTTCAATCTTATCACAAGGAGGTATTTTGGCTAGAGACGATTTGATTCAAACCGAAGGGCTGATTACGCGCTCTCTTGGGTTTGGCAATTTTGAGATAAAGTGTGAAGAAGGCCACGTCATTCAGGCTAAGATGGCGGGTCGGATGAAAAAACACAAAATCAAAATCATGGTGGGTGATCACGTAAAAGTGTCCATTTCACCTTACGATGTCAGCCACGGAATCATTACCTACCGACTCAAAGAGAAAACTCGCTCCGACACCGAATAGGCTCAACGTCCGAGGACGGAGAACGGCCCGCCGATTCTGTATATCCATTCAATATAGCGGCTATGCGGCGCGATCCGCAGGGAATTCTTCGGGCCTGAGAACACACTGCCTGCACGCCGAACGGAAGGTTCCCGGTCGAGAACGTCCACGAGATCTTTCGCCAATGGTATTGACGCCCCTGAAGAATGCCGGCGAGCGGCTTCGGGTTTCGTGCGAGTTAAACCTTCTTTCGAGTGATTGTTCTATATTATCAAGAAGAAGGAAAACTTAATTTCTTCATTTCTACCTCCTTACGATCCGCACGGGCATGTGCCCGTGCGGATTTTTTTATATCGGGATGCTTCCCGTCAACGTTCGATGGAGCGAATTCTGAATGGGATGGAAATCGGAAGGTAAGGAGAGGACCAGGCCATCTTCCGGGCGAACTTATCTTTTGCTTATGTAAGGGTACCAGTCGCCGGCCCGGATGTTGTCTACTTTATACACCACCGCTTCGTTGGTGGCCGTACTGTAAACGACTTTTCTGCCCATATGTCCGCCGACGTCTTGAGAACCTACGGGTATACCCTCCCTGTCCAAGATACGCTTTACCACGGACACGTTTTCGAGACCGATGTTCTGGCTTCCCGACGCTTGGGAATGGGCCCCTCCGAATATCTGAGCGACCAGGTTTTCTTGACGGCCCCCCTGTTCGAGCATGAGGGACAGCAGGACCTTTGTAGCCACGTTCCCGTACTTCGAGGTTCTTTCAGTGGGATTGTCCGTGAACGGATACAGGAAGTGGTTCATTCCCCCGAACTTGAGCTCGCGATCATACAGCGACACGGCCACGCACGAGCCCAGAACGGTGTATATTGCCGTAGGTTTCCGATATACAAAAATGTACCCCGGGCTGAGGTAATATTCGAAAACCTCAATTTCACCCGACATCAGGGTCCCTCTTGCCTTATGGTAAGCATGAGCAGCTTTTCTTCGATCATAATAAACACATTCTGTCCCTCGGTGACCGCGGACGAGGGCAGGGTGGCACGGCCGAAGGATGTCTCGGGTATGCCCATTTCAAACCCGGCATCCTCACCTATCCGGTTGATGAGATTACCTGCAATCATGTTGGTCAACTCCCGGACAGTGTCCAGGAGAGCCTCGTCATCAACCTCATCGGGTTCTATGGCCAGCAGATTAGCGGACAGCTCCGCGGCCATCCGTTTCGGGAGGAACAGATTGAGTTGGAGCCTCTGGGGACCTCCCAGAGAAATGGAACCACGTATATCGAACGTGATTTGCGGCTCTCGGAGATCCGAGTCGAGCAGCGGTTCGGGTAGCGCAAAAAACATGGTTTCCAAGACTTCAGAAGTCACATCCGTCAAAATCTTCTTCAGGGGGAGCGGCATACTCTTCTCCAACAACTTTCGTCAGGGTTTCCTTGATCTGTTCCGGAGTAAACGGCTTCTTAAGATACCCGATTGCTCCAAGGGAGAACGCCTCCTGAACCTTCTCTTCGCGGCCTTCAGTGGTGATTAGGACAACAGGAACTTTCTTAAGCACCTCATCGGCCTTCAGTGCTTTAAGAAGATCGATGCCCCCCATTTCCGGCATGTGAACATCGGTGAGAATGAGGTCCACCCAACAGTCCTGAAGCACTTGCAGCGCTTCCTGCCCATTGCCCGCCTCGTAGAGATCACCCAAGTCGAAACCGGATATCTGAAGGACCTTTTTTATGACTGAACGCATCGACTTCGAATCATCAACCACGAGTATATTTATCGGCATCTATCATCTCCCCTTAAGCGGCTTTGATCATTTCTTCCGATTTTTTCATCTCTTCTTCGAGAAGAATAAAGATGCTATGGAGGTCTCGAACACGAAGACCGAAACGATTCATGATCTCCGAATAACCCCGGTATCTGAGTCCGTCGACACCGCTCCCACCCTGTCCGGCCAGCAGGCAGATGACATTGGCCAGGTAGGTCACAGGCGTAAGGGAATCGGCCGGCGGCGCTTGTTGGGGTGTGTGATGGTACCGAATGGCCATGCAAATCCCGTCCGGAAAATTCCATCGTTCGGCGATACGAGCGCCAAGTTCCGCGTGGTCCATTCCCAATACTTTCTTTTCCGCTTCAAGAAAGCTGTAATTCTCGTCATTCGCCAGGCGGAGGATCGTTTCGATCTCGGCACGGACGAATTCGCTCAATACCAGTTTGCCCATATCGTGCAGGAGGCCTGCGGTAAAAGCGTCATGCTCGGGTCTTTCATCCACCCGCTGCTGGAGAATTTGACTCGTCAACGCGCAGGCCAGGGAATGCCGCCACAATTCCTTCCCCTCCAGGTCGTATCCTTCACTGTCTTTCTTGAAGTATCTCAGACAGCTCGAGGCCATTACCAGCTGAATCAGCTTCTTCTTACCCAACATCGAGACAGCCTGTTTGACGGATCCAACTCTGCGCGATAGGCCGAAATAGGCCGAATTGCACATGCGAAGAATTTCGGCGGTAATGGACGGGTCTAGTTCGATGACTCGAACCACCTCGTTGGAGGAGTACTCGGGATCGTTCAAAAGGATGACCACCTTTTGGGCGACCTGAGGGAAAGGAGGGAGAGAATCGATCTTCTGTATGATTCGGGTGGCGTCCGTCATAGAACCACCTCCTTCTTCCCCGATATCTTCAGCCAGGACTTTCCGTCGGACAGGCGAAGATACATGGTGCGGTTCACATTTCCACCGATGTCTTCCGCCGCGATCATGACGTTGTTACGCCAAAACAGTTTTCTGAGGGCTGCGTAATTCCGCTTCCCGATGTTGAAGTAGCCGCTCTCATCCAAGATCTGGCCGCCCCCGGCCACTTTGACCACCATTCGGCTTTTCTTGGCCCCGAGTTCATAGGCCTTCTTGAAGAGCAGCGGTATGCCGGAATCGGCAAACATATATGGTTTCTTATTGGCTTTCTCCATATCCAGCTTCATTTCGGGGAGCATGTAATGGAGCATTCCGCCTACTTTGACCTCTGGATCGTATACGGCGACGCCGATACACGAGCCTAGCGAAAAAGTCACTAAGACCTCGGAGGGGTCGTTGCTTACTCGCATATCTGCGATACCCACGATAGTCTTCATTCGTTCTCTCCGATCAATTACACTCACATCCTGAGCATTCAGGGGCCTGTGCGAGCGAAATATACAGAGCTTCCTCTGTTCAATTGAATGCAGGCGTAGTGAGCTCCTGCGTTATTCGATCCGGGTCACTACTGTGTAATTCCACAAGTCGCTGGAGATGAACGAAGCTGTCTTGCTCCATAGCCAGAAACTCAATGCCGATTCCCTCCGAGCTTTGGCGTACAACCTTGCCCTCGATGATAATGGCCTCCACAGGTTCCGGCCGGCCCAAAAGAAATGAAACCTCGCAGACGTCTCCTACTTTGAGTTTTCCCTCGTACGAAACGAGGATACCGTTCAAACTCAGGTTGACGCATCTGGCTTTTTCAGCACCAAAGCCGGCCGACCGAATTTCGACGTCCCCCGCAAAACGATCGATCCTACTTCTTTTCCTTTTTTTATCCATGAGTTCTAAGCCTATTGGGGAAAATTCTTAATGAGGCCTTGAAACGGTAGATACTGCAAGCAATAAAACGAGCAGTCGTATTAGAACACGTTTCATCAACGCGTTCAACCGATTTCGCGATGGACCGCCCGCCCGGCCGGAGCAAACTCGCAGACGTATGGGGTCCGAACAATGGCCCATCGGTTCCGGCGAAAGACGGATCTTTACAGCATCGGAGTCGTCACGTCGTCTTGGACAGCGCCACCCACGCGAGAATCGAGGGCCTCAATTCGGGCCTCGATGTCTCAAATAAACGTGCTCGTGTCTACTCGATGCCTCTGCTTTATCGGAAAGGAGACGAAGAGGGGCCGTCATCCACGGATTCGAGCCCCTTCCGCCAATCGGATGGAAATCTGTATCTGTCGGGAATGCGCACCCGTCGGTCGTGCATCATAACCCTCACAACATTGGAAGACCGATGGGCGCATTCATTCGAAACGGCGGAAGCGAATTGTAAGAAACTACATGTGATGCAATTTCTCCTGCATTTCCCTAGGGAGCTTCCAATACTCCCCGCCGTAGCAAATGCGGTCCTTTTCCACGCAAGGCGCCACCGACCTTTCAAGATCAATTACGTGTGAGCCGCTGTTTGTCTTCTTGGTCTCGTATTTCCACACACTGTTGATCCGTTTCGTGATCTGGCTGATCTGAAAAATCTGCTCAAATATCTGTTGCAGGCAGGCCCGTCTCGGACCTTTGACGTTCTCGTCGTTAAGGAGAGACTCGACCAGGCTGTACAGCGTCATCAGAGGCCGATCGATCTCGTTCGCGGTGGCTCCAGCCATTTCCAGCGCGCCTTCAAGCTTCCATCGTAGCTTTTCCTGGTCCAGGGGTTGAGATTGATTCATAACTCTTTCCTTCCTTGCGTTTGGTCCGGTATTTATTTCCATTAAGACAATCATGGCCTGGAAGATATTTCCTTCCGGCTCTTGCCGAAGGCAACACGCCTCTCATAGGAGAAGGTTCCCCGGCCTCCTCGAACGTTTTCCTCTCAAATTGTTGAACCGGTAACACGATGACATAGCAAATGTCGTTCCAACCTGTGTCGAGACTCAGACAGTTCAGGCGTTTGTCTCGTATCCTCGTCGTCGACCACCGAATCTTTCGGTGTCACCGGGCCGTGCGCAATGGAAAGGCAAAGGAAGGAAGTGAAGGGTATGGAGATGTGAAGGTTATGGGGTCTACCTACTGCGCTGACAGGGGCGTCAGGAATTCGGCGGTGCGCCGACCTGCTCTGCGTCAACGTCTTGCCGATGTGAGCGGCGCCGGCGATATCCCGGCGGGCGATCGCGGGGAAGAAGGGGGCATGGCTATAAAAAAAAGGAGGGAATGTTCCCTCCTTTTCAGATTCGTTTCGAATTGAAGCGCAGGGCTAAGACGCCGCCTCGGTCGCCTTTTCGGTCTCTTGGGGCTTCAACGAGGGGAAAGCTTTATAGGGGTCGTCCTTATATTCATAGTGACATTCACTGCATCGATACGGGACCTTGGCGCCCTGATCGACCAGACCCTTGTGGCAACCCTTGCATTGCCGGTGGAACGCCGTCCTCAACTTGACCACCTTGCCCTGGGTTTCCATCTTATGGCAGGTCACGCATTCCTCGACGGCATCCCCTTGTTTCCACACGTTCTCACCGTTTTCATACTTGTGGTGGCACCTATCACACGGCGTATTATACTTCTGCCAGTGGTTCAGGTGAGTAAACACCACAGCGGGTTTCATCCTTTCCGGTTTGAACTCGTAGTAGTCAATCTGTCCGTGGCACTCGGCGCATTTGGTCGGTGCGGCCCCTTCCTCCCCGGTGCTGTTAAGGTGGCAATCGCGACAAGATTTATGAAAGGCGTTCTTGAGGGACATGGCTTCACCCGTGTCCTCGGCCTCGTGACATTCTCCGCACTTTCTGTAGGGCTCCCCTTCACCATGGTCGTGATGGCATTCCGTACAGTCCGAAACATAGTTGTCGACATGCTTCTTATGCGTGAATTCAACGGGCGGTCGCGACGGATTTTCCGCATATACTTTGGAATGAATGTAAAAGGCGTCTTCCACCTTCTGATCCGGGGGCTCGGCCCACACTATAGTGAGCGTCAGCATTCCCATCAGGAAGCAAAGAACAACGGCCGAATAGGCTTTCATAAGAGTCTCCTCCAGTACGGCTTACGACTCGAAAAACAGGGCTATTTATGGCACACGAAACATCCGTCCGGAGCATTTCGTTCACTGTGACAATCCGCGCAGTCATCCATCTTCATACTGTCCCAAGAATGCATTGTCAGGCCGGAGATATTTCTTCCCCAGATATCGCGGCTGTAGCTTGTAATCCAGTTCTGTTCGTAAACGGGCAGTGTGTTCTCTTCCTGCTTGGGTCCGTGACAGGTTTGGCACTCGATTTTCGCCATGAGCACATGGGATGCATGGGGAAAATACACGCAAATGGGTTGGCGTGAGTAGATATGCCACGGTATTTCACGGTTCTCCGCGATGTAGGTGTTGACCAGAAGCGCTTCGTCAGGATTGTGGCTGTTGCGATTCTTGTGGCATGGGACGCAAGTCGCGGTATCCGGGATCCCCTTGAATGTTCCGTCCGGTCTGAAGCTGTGGCAACTGTCGCAAGTGAGATCTACTTGTTTACCATGCTTCAAATGGGAGAAATCCATGGGTTGAGGCTTTTCAACGTACAGCGCTCTCGGGAAAAGGAGCCATCCAACACAGAGCATAACGACCAAACCAGCCACAAATGGAATCAACTCAGCCACCGGGTTTCGGCGCTGGTGTCTAAGCGCCATAGGTTTGCCTCCTAAAAGAAAAGTTAAGATTTTTTATCTGATCGTGAAAAAAAAATCAAGCGCCTTTGTGACCTTTTCATTTAATTGTTCTTCAGAAGGTTGGCAAAGGGTGTATTGAATCCGGCGCTCTCAACTTTGGTATTCTGTCTCGGAACCTGTTTCCCCTTGCTTCCTCTCTGCTCCGCTTTCTTGTGAGAGGAGGTATTCTCCGGGAGCGGAGATTGTCTCATGCTCAAGGCGATGCGTCTCCGTTCCGGATCCACTTCCAGAACGGTCACTCTTACTGCCTGGTGGACCTTCACCACTTCGTGTGGATTTTTCACAAAACGATCGGCCAGTTGGCTGACATGAACCAGTCCGTCCTGATGGACCCCAATGTCGACAAACGCTCCAAACGCCGTGACGTTCGTTACGATACCCGGTATGGTCATGCCGGGTTCAAGGTCCTCCAACTTCTCGACTTTGTCCGAAAACGCGAATGACTCGAATCGATCACGCGGATCTCGTCCGGGCTTGGCCAATTCTTTCATAATGTCGGTGAGCGTAGGCACTCCCACGGAATCCGTTACATAGCGCGCGATCTCAATACGCTTGCGGTGTTCCTCGTTATGCAGCAGGTCTATGATCGAGCAATTCAGATCGCCGGCCATGGCCTGAACAATGGGGTAGGACTCGGGATGCACGGCGCTCCGATCCAGCGGATTGCTCCCATCCGGAATCCTCAAGAAGCCCGCGGATTGCTCGAAGGCTTTCGGTCCCAACATGGGTACGCCTTTGAGCGCTTCCCTGGAAACAAACGGTCCGTTTTTATCCCGGTAAGACACGATGTTTCTGGCCAGTCCCGGTCCTAAGCCTGATACGTAGGTGAGTATCGACGGGCTGGCCGTGTTGACATCCACCCCCACCGCGTTGACGCAGCTGATAACCACGTCGTCCAGGCTGCGCTTCAATCCCTTTTGGTCAACATCGTGCTGGTACTGCCCAACCCCGATGGATTTTGGGTCGATCTTGACCAGTTCGGACAGAGGATCCATCAAGCGGCGTCCAATGGACGCTGCTCCACGCACGGTAACATCCTTGTCCGGCATCTCCTCCCGAGCCAATTTAGACGCCGAGTACACGGATGCACCGCTCTCGTTCACCATCACGACGGCTATGTTGGCCGCGAGCCCGATACCTCTGACAAAACTCTCCGTTTCCCGCCCACCGGTGCCGTTCCCCACGGCAATGGCCTCGATGTCAAATTCCTTGCACAACCGGAGTACGGCCTTTTCAGCCTCGGACCGCTGGGCATTTGACAGGAGGGGAAAGATGGTTTCCGAATGGAGAAGTTTTCCCTGCCGGTCCAGACAAACCAGTTTACAGCCCGTGCGAAAGCCGGGATCCATGGCGAGCACGTTTTTTTGTCCCAGAGGCGGGGCCATCAAGAGCTCACGAATGTTTTCGGCGAAGACTTTGATTGCCGCTTCATCCGCCCGTTTCTTGGATTCGAGGCGAATCTCGGTTTCCATGGCCGGTCCGAGCAGTCGCTTGTAGCTGTCCTGAAGGGCCTTGCGGACCTCGTTCGACGCATCGCAATCGCCCAGAACGAACAGGCCCTCGCGAACGGCCAAGGCCTCGTCTTCAGGTGCGGCCACACGGAGGATGAGAACGTTTTCCGCGGCTCGGCGGCGCATGGCCAGCACCCGGTGCGACGGCGCGGATGCAACGGGCTCTTCCCAATCGAAATAGTCTTTGAACTTGGCGCCCTCGGTTTCTTTTCCCGCAATCACCTTGCTTCGGAAGACGCCCTTGGAAGCAAACAGGTCACGCATCCGGGACCGAGCCTTCTCATCCTCGTTGGCCAATTCGGCTACGATATCACGCGCACCCGCCAAAGCGTCTTCTACCGTCTCGACTCCTTTTTCCGGGTCGATGAAACGTGAGGCCTCGGACATCGGTTTTGTTTCCGCATCTTGGGCAAGGAGGAGCAATGCCAAGGGCTCGAGCCCTTTCTCACGGGCCATGGTGGCTCGTGTCCGGCGCTTGGGCCGGTACGGCAGATAGATATCCTCGAGCACGGACATGCTTTCCGCCCGGAGGATTTTGTCTTTCAGCTCGTCCGTCAATAGTTCCCGTTCTTTCAACGAGTTGAGAATGGATTCCCGCCGGACGTCGAGCTCTTCCAACTGCCCTAGGCGGTCGCGAATAGTCGTTATGGCCACTTCGTCCAGGGATCGGGTCGCCTCTTTTCGATATCTCGCGATGAACGGCACCGTGGCGCCTTCACCAAGCAGACCGGCTGCGGCGCGAACCTGATCGGGATCGACATCGAGTTCCTTTGCGATTACTATAAGATGCGTTTCGTTCATAAGGTCTTTTGCTTCATTTCCTTGGGGTTGGAGGATCTACGAATGCTTGTATCAAACAAAGAACGCCTTCGGATCGGAAGATATGTTCTGCTAACCCTGGAAGGTTGGACCGCTTCGCAGGTTCTCTCTTGCATGGGCTAAAAGTAGTTGACTCGTTGGTCGCTCGATCGTGTCTCGCGAGCCACGTAGACCACTTCCACCTTTCCGGGGCCTGTCAACGCGCACTGGACGGATATCCCACCCATCTCCCTTCGTGAGTACTCCGGGCCGGAGGTTGCGTCACGCATTGTGGAGAAGGAACGAGCCTTCTCCCCCCAATCCGATGGGAAGCTCATATTGCAGGCGCGACTTGCGGATGGCAAGCAAAAAAGAGCATGGTTGAAGAGGCAATCTTGGGGGAATCCCGCCGGAGTGAAACACACACGCGGGATCGAGGTCGGGTGAATCGTGCGTACGCCCTGAAGGATGAACTCGACGACGAACAGATTCGTCGGGCGTATCACAGCATATGGGCCTTTCGAGCAACGATTATTCGATCTGGAAAAACGCTTTCGAACTGGACTTACACACCGGGCACGTATCCGGGACTTGGTTCTCGACCGTGTAGCCGCATACGGCGCAAACGTAATAGTCGGCGCCCGGCAGGTTTTCCAGATCGCTTAGAACCTTCCGATAGAGTCGGGCATGGCTGCACTCGACCTCAGCCGCGAATCCCATCGTGATGGCGGCGGCTTTTTGTCCCTCTTCTTCAGCCTCCCGGATCATCGTCGGATACACGGTGGTGAATGTGTGCGTCTCTCCGGAGATGGCGTCCTCGAGGTTTTCGGCCGTGCTCTTAACCATGCCTAGGAGACGGAGGTGGGCGAGGGCGTGAATCGCTTCCGCCGCGGATGCGGCCTTGAAGAGCTTGGCCGCCTGGGTATATCCTTCCCGCTCGGCCTGTTGTGCATAGGCGAGATATTTCCGGCTGGTTTTGGATTCACCGGCAAAAGCGTCCAACAGATTCTTTTCCGTTTTCTTCATATCAACGGTCCTTTGTTATTGATCCGGAGAGGAGGCTCGGACTACGGGGTCATGGAATCGGGTCTCTGGTTTTCAAAGGTTTTTCCCGGGATCGGGTCGAGGTTCCCCGGCCCTCGGAAGGCACGACGATGGACCGGGGGGCGGTTGTTTTCTGCATAGCCCGCATCGACTATCGCTGCACATCTGACACGAGTAGCAGTCCGGGCAGTCGTGTTTTCTTGGACAAGCCGGCGTTTCCTCCGGGACGAATACTTTTCCCTGAAAACCGGGAATACGAACAAAACCCACGCCTATTCTCCTTAGCGACGTTCACCTTCGTCATGTGAAAGTGTGATAGGCAGGCATACCTTGACAGCCAAGTCCTGTTAGTACCAATAAGCCCGTTTCGGGACGCCGTCAAGCCGGCGGGAACGCATAAGGCGTTTTCAGACCGATGCTGAAAGCCGCGGTTCCGGTGATTCATGTGTTTGATTTCTCCGGGCGCTTTCTATATGAGGGATCGACCCGGAAGAGGGGAAAGTACCGTCATCGGGCCGGGATCCCACGCCGCCGGGATTTCGAAGCCTGACTTAAGAAAGAGGTTGGCTGTGATTTTGATGCTGAACCCGCCATTGGGGGCGAACGAATTAGCCGCCGCTTTCGATCTCTTTGCGAAAAACGCTCTAGAGGAATTCGAGTCCGCGTTTTCCAGGGCCATGGGGACGAAATACGCCGTGGCGTTTCCATACGGGCGCACCGCGCTGATGGCGTTATTGGAGGCCCTGGATCTGCGGCGGCGGGAAGTGCTGTGCCCGGCCTACACCTGCGCCGTGGTTCCGCACGCCATCGTGTACAGCGGCAACGAGCCCGTGTTCGTGGATTGTGAACCCGGCGGTTTCAACATGGATCTGGACCGGGCGGAAAGGCTCATTACCCGCAAAACGGGCGCTGTGATCGCCACGTCCCTTTTCGGGTACCCCGTTGACCTCGACCGCTTGGGAGCCGTGCGGGACGCCCACCCGCATCTGCACCTGATCATGGATTGCGCGCAGAGTGTGGGCGCCGTCTGGAAAGGGCGGCCCATCCACAAAGAGGGCATTGTGGCTCTCTTCGGTTTTGGCATCGGCAAGACGCTCACCTCCGTATTCGGGGGAATGATCACCACGGACGATTCGTCTGTCTACAACCGCCTCAAGCAGGTGAGATACGCGCG
>JACQYL010000024.1 GCA_016208165.1 Deltaproteobacteria bacterium | reverse complement strand
ATGGCGGCAAACGTGACGGATCATCCGTGGTCGTTTTTGGAGTTGTTGATGCATCCAGCTCCGTGTCAATGATATGGGGACATTACCGAATCTTTTGGGGCATAAGAATAAGGAGAGAAAGCGTGATTTAACCCTATCTTCGTGGGCTAGACTATCTTCAAAAGGCACCTCGGTTCTCGTCAATATGTGAGCAGCCAAAGTCGAAGTGAGGATCCGGTAGGTGTATTTTGATAATATATCAAAAATTAACACAGACACAACATCTTGTATACCTCCGAATCGCCCACCAGGTTCAACTTACTTGCCAAGTCTATGATTCGGTCGAACGGTTCAAAGATTCAGGCTTCGGTTCCCGATCGTGGACCTTGGGTGCCCGTTCCCGGCGATCCGCTGGTCCACGAGGAACGGGCTCGTCGTGTTGTTTTAGTGTTTTTAGATTTTCGCGGGAAAGGGGGTCTGCTCTTGGCTCTTGTCAGGGGCTTTTTGACGTTTGTTAGACCCGAGTTCACCATATCGCGGCAAATGCGGTAGGTTGGATGTAAACCGGCCTATTGACCCGATCCGACTCGGACAACGAGTGGGAGCAATGGGTCTGGACATACCTCGGAATCTCCCAATTCATCCGTACTCGTGTTGAAGGCTTCGCGATGTTTCAGTGGCGATTTGAGCGCATTATCTGCAAAGGGGTCAAGTCTCGTTTTGACTCTTATTCTGGAGGGTTCTGTGAAGTAAAGGGCACGGGGTTGATTTTGTGCGTTTCTATTCTTCAATGGTGTACCCTTTTTCCCGGAGACGGTATCATCGATCCATCTGCTCGGAAACCTGGTCCAACACCTCTTCCACAAAATCGCCGTCACCCTGAATTCGTTCGTCGCCTTTCAAGCAGAGAATCGACTTGTAGCGGTTTTGAAACAACCTGCCGTATCGCCGATGCCGCCGGTTGGACGTCACGGCATTGCCGGTGAGCAACCGCTGCATGACCTTGGCGATCGGTTCTTTTAGTCAAAGATAGAAATTGTTTTGTAGAGGTCTATTAACTTTTCGGATACGCTTTCAACAGAGAAGCTTGTAATAGCTTCAGGTCGAGGCCTATGTTTTACTAAAGCGCCTTCCCGCCATGCATGCCTGAGTCGGCTAAGTTGACGAGCGATGAGATTGTGCTCCCATGGTGATACTATGGGCTGATCCACGGAACGCAGGATTTGCGCGGTGGGTCCCTTCGGTGGTGTCAGACCGAGGATTGGCCGTCGAGCACCCAGATAATCGACAAGTTTGGAGGGGAAAAACGGATTGGTGTCGAAGGGAGGGTCAATGACAAGGAGGACATCCGCATCTTGAAGCACGGCTAAGCATTTCAAGTAGGGAATTGCAGGCAGCCTCCTGACCGTTCCTTCCAGGTTGTATTTGCGGATTTCGCGTTCGACATTTTCCGATTGAGCGCCAAGAAGGACAACGTCCAGATCGGCAACCGCAGCCGGTTCCTGTTGCCGCAGCAGATCGATTCCTGACAGCAAAGGGGAGGGAGTTCGTGGCCCGTAGAAGCTGCCGGCGTGCAGAACACGCATTTTGTCTTTACGTTTGAGAAGAATCTCCGGACTGTTGCACCAATTGTATAAATCCGGGTCGAAACAGTGACTCAGAATGACCGCTTTACGGCGGATCCTTTCCGGAAAATTGGTCAGCGCCCAATTCGCGCCATCCTTCCAAGGGAAGGCAAGCACGTCTGCCGTCTCAAAAACCCACCTCTCCAGGAAACGATTGAGGATTCCTTTCGAGCCCTTTTCGACTTCGTACATTCCGTTCCAAGGATCGCTGAAGAAAGCCACCCAAGGGAGTCTATATTTCAACCGAGCGAAGCCGCCTACAAGATGAGAAGTCGTGGGGGTTGAAAACGACTGGATGATGTCATAGCGACCTCTTTCGATTTCGTTTTGTGCGAACCGAACGGCAAGGGGAAACCAGCCAATTCGAGCATCGGGCAGGCTCAACATCAGCAATGACTTCGGTTGGCCTCTGAGCAGGCGCAAATGGCGTGAGAAGCGTCCTCCCAAACTCGGAATTCTAAGAACCCGTGTTTTTGGGGACACGATCGCCTGCATTTCCGGGTCCGTCGCATGGGGAAGAGTGCGAGGCGAAGCGCACAAAATCGTCCAGTTCACCAGGCCTGATGTCTGCGTGTATCGGGCCAAAACACCAAGACGCACCGCACGTGGTGTGTTAAGTGGTAAGAAGTACTGGCTTATGCCCAGTGGTAAGAAGTACTGGCTTATGCCCAGCACGTTAAAGGGTCTTTTACCTTGAGAAGGCATCAACAATCCTTAATTGAATTCATTCGCGACCTCGCCGGGAATCCCGCGGTCCAACCCCTTCGTAAAGGGGTCATAAAGGGGTCAAGTCTCGTTTTGACTCTTACTCCGAAGTTTTCGGTTCCGGGAGACGGTCACGCCCTGCTGTGCACGGGCGCGGATGACTGATCGCGTGCATCGGTGAGACGCCGGCTGGGGCCTGTTTAATGCTCGTGCCGGTGGTGGGTGTCGGGGAAATGGTTATGCACATGGGTCAGTGGAGCGTGAAAATGCCGATGAATATGATCGGTTCCGGGCAGGCACGCCTCGTCGTGCTCATGTTCATGATGACGATCATGGCTATGCGCATGCTCGTGTGAGTTCGCTTCGTGAACATGCTCGTGTTCGTGGTTTTCGGTTAAATGCAGCCAGATGCCCAATGCCATGAGCGTTCCGGCGACGACCAAACGTGCATCGACTGCTTCGCCTAGGAGCGGGATCGCCAACGCCGATCCGAAAAACGGAGCAATAGAGAAGTAGGCGCCCGCCCTGGCGGTTCCAAGATGCCGCAGTGCGACGATGAAAAGTACCAGGCTGACGCCGTAAGAAAAACAGCCGACAAGCAGCATTCCCCCCAAGCTGGGCAACGGGGGCCAATTCGCACCCAGCGTGAGGGCGATACCCATGTTTACCCCACCCGCCGCCAGGCCTTTGATGGAAGCGATCCAGGTCGCATCGATATGTGATACCTTGCAGGTCAGATTGTTGTCGATGCCCCAGGACAGGCAGGCCCCTATCACGGCCAGAGCCGGCAGCACCGCCGAGAAGCGAGCGTCTCCCGGCCAACCGACCACAACGGCGCCCGCAACAATGGCGGTCATCCCCAGGACAATGCGAC
The DNA here is from genome assembly GCA_016208165.1 of Deltaproteobacteria bacterium. Classification (NCBI taxonomy): domain Bacteria; kingdom Pseudomonadati; phylum Myxococcota; class Myxococcia; species Deltaproteobacteria bacterium. Next base: position 129,535 of record JACQYL010000024.1, on the reverse strand, counting down.
GGTCGAAATTTTCCCGGAATACAAACCATGCCAGCAGCGCCGTGAACAGACCTTCCGTGTTAAGCAGCAGCGATGCGCCGGACGCCGGCATGCCGGTGAGTCCGACCATCAATAACACCGGCGCGACCACGCCTCCGGCAAAAATCGCACCGGCAAGCCACCGCCATTCGGAAGGCTCCAGCTTCCCGCCATGCGTGTGAATATACAGTCGATAGAGGGAGGCGCCTAAACCTGATCCAAGATAGAGGACGCCGGCCAACAGCCACGGATTGTTGCCATGCAACAGCCATTTGGCGAACGGAGTGCCTGCGCCGAAAAGTAACGCCGCTCCCAATGCGGCAGGCACACCGGGTTTGAATACCCTGATTTGCATTGCTTCCCGGCTCTTACTCACCTGCCTGTCATGCTCCTTAGCCATCCGACCATAGAAGGGTCACTCTGTACGCCGTCGCCCCGGACCATGAATTCAAGGATCGGACATCTGGTTCAGGGAATGCGGACACACTCACAACCTAGGGGTCCAGGTTTGAATCGGTTAGAAGGATCGCCCCTCTTCCTGTCCGGAGGCCGGCATTGAAAAATGCGATTGAACGATGAGCCACTTATTCGCGCGTCGTTCCAAAACAAAGGTGGCCCGCACGGGAATGCTCGCATCCTGTCCATTTGTGCTGAATTCGATCGCGCCGTCCGCCGCCGCCCATGCGACCCCAGCCGCCGCGGAGATGGGCATCCAGGAAAACGACATGGCGGTTGACTCGCTCTGCTCCCAGTCGCGGCGGACCTGGGTCCGGATCCGCTCGATGCCGACGCATTTTTCATCCGCGCCGGTACCGTAGATCACCACATCGTCATCTGGTGCGAAGCAATCCAGGAATCCCTGCAAATCCCGCTTAACGTAAGAATCGATGAGCTTCTGCAGGGCCGCTTTGACTTCAGTTTCGGTTTTATTGTCTGCTTGCATGAGACCTTCCTCCCGTTGGGTCGGTAAATTTCACATGAGTTCAGGCCGTGCGCTTTTCCAAAACGGGTCCAAATTTTCCGTTTGTGAAGAGTCACTTTTTCAATTCGGACTGGTTTCATTATGGAATCATAAGAAGCCGGTCGGAGAATCCATCTGCGTTCGATGTTCCAGAGGCCTGCGGCGAACAAGAAGACGCAGAATGCAGCCAATAGATCCGAATCGAGGGAAGACGGCAATCCCTGTAACCGCATCCATTTTCTCAAAACGTTTGACCGGATTCTCAAAAATAGTACCTCACCCAGATTTCGGGCCGGAACTGATCAGGTTTTTCGCCGAAATCGGTATTTGCAGGCCCCAGGGGAATGCCCACTCGAAAATTCACTTCCACGTTCGTCACAGGCGCCCACGTCACGCCGGGCTGCAGGTTGAAGCTGAAATCCTGCAGGTTGACGACGGCAGCCACCCAGGGGTCGAAATACAGGATGTCAAAAGGCTCCTTCTGCGAAATCTTAATATAAAAATAGTCTTGCCCAAAGTTACGTTGCTGATAGTATGGACGCGTGCTTTGCGTTGCGCGCTCCATCGCCAAGGCATCGCCGGTAGCTTCCCACCGATGGAAGGCGGCCTGCTGGTAGGCAAAAAAGTCTTCCACCTCGCCCCGGTCGTAGCCGCTGCCGTTATGGTAATATTCGGCGATGAAAGTGGTATCGAGCGCATTGAGGTATCGCCCCCCTATCAGATAACTGAGCTGGTCTTCCCGTGTGTTTCGAGTGTTCCCCGCTGCATCGAGGACGACACGCGGGGCATCTTGTCGATAACCCAACTCCCCGTGCACTTCAACATTTTCAGCCAGGTTTTTGGCGAAATCGAACCCGAAACTGCGGGGTTGATCCGGGCCGTCAAAATAGATGAAATCGAGGTCAGTGTCATACCAGAGCAGGTACATCTTGAGCGCGGTGTTCAGATCGCCCTCGTCGCCCAACTCAGGGTTGGCCCAGTCACTGATGACCGGCAGCAGCAGGACCGTGAGTCCGATGTTGGCCAAAGAGCCGGAGGTAAGACTTTTGATCAGGTCGATCCCCAGCAGGGTGCGTCCTTCCAGGTTCAGGGCCGGGTCGTCCGGATCCTTGGGCCGGTTGAGAAATCCGGCCGGGTTCCACGCGTAGCCCTTTCCCCACAGCACCCGTTTCTTGCCCGCATCCATGGTCATGTGGGGTATGGGCGTCAACGAGACATAGCCCTCGTAGATGTCGTTGATCCACTCATCTTCTTCAAAGGTATTGACGAATTCGTGGTGGGTGAGCAGGTTGGCCTGCAAGACGCCCCGGCTATAGTTGCCGGAAAGCTCCACCAGCGCCCGCCATTCGTGCGTATCGGCTCCGGGGTCATCCTGGTAGTAATTGAGCCTGTACTGGGCCGAATCCTCATCCAGGCGGTGATAGATGTACCGGGATTCCAATCGACCGCCGAACTCGTATGGCTTCTTTTCCGCCTCCGGAATGGTGAAGTCATACTCTCCCGCGTTAACGGGCCCGGCGAACAAAGCCAGCAGCACCAAAATCCAAGTCCAAAGACGCATGGCTCAACGTAAGTCCTTTACCCTGGGCAAGTAGTTCAGGGTGAAGACTTCGTCGGACAGGCTCCGCTTTTTAAGGTTCGCCGAAATCATGGTAGATTGATACCCTTTGTAGAGCGGGCTGTCGGTTTCCATCACCGCCGGACTCGAGACACCGTCTCCGATGTCTTTGATTTCCTTGAAATGCAAGGTCTTGATGAGCATGCCCGTGGCTGCATAGCATTCGATCATGCTGGGCGCGAGTTCCTTTTTGAGAACCCACATCTTGAGCCGATCATAGGCCACGGCTCCGCTTTTGGCCTTGAGATCCAAAAGATACTGGCCCTGGTCTTCCGCAAGGTCGGCCACGTCATATTCAACACTGTAATCCAGGCGCATGATATCGGCATTGTTGAAAACGCCGCCCACCACCGACTGCATACTGGTGATGCGGATCGGCTTGCCCACGTTGGGAATGTACAGCCACATATTGTCACCCAGGCGCAGGGTGGCGCGGCCCGTTTCGCTAGCCGGCGAGACGAACAGGGTCACCACCTTATCCTTGTCCTTTTTCAAAAACCAGAGCACGAACTCTTTCTTTCCGCCGTCCGGCTCGATGTTGATGATTTTGCGATACATTTCCAGATCGCCCGGCTGTAAATTCTGGTCCACCTGCTCGAGGATTTGCGCACCGGTCAACGGTTCGGCGAATCCCCCGGAAGGCGTAAACGCCATCCATATGAGAGATAGTATGATTGCAGTAATATGCGGCATGGGGTTCCCTCCTATCTCGAATGATTCAAAATATGATTTCCTTATACATGTCGCAGAGCTTCCACGGGTTGCAGTCCGGCCGCTTTAGCGGCCGGCTGAAGACTGGCCAGGATCGAGACACCCAACACGATGAGGCACGCCGATAGCACCTCGCGAGGTTCAACAGTCGGGGCCAGTGTAAAGACCTGGTTGCCGCTTCCAAAGACGACCTCAACCCCGGTCACACCCAGGATCCATAGAACCCCAAGGCCAATGGCCGCGCCCGCCAGGGCGCTGACCAGTCCAAGGCAAAATCCTTCGGCCACAAACAATCCCATGATCCGGCCCGGCCGGGTGCCCATGGCGGTCAGCGTACCAATCTCGCGGATTCGTTCGTAAACGCTCATCATCATGACATTCAACACACTGATCAGGACGACGGCGATAAGGATTATCTTGATGCCCAAGGTCATAATATCGATCATTCGCACCACGTTGTAAAACGGAGTGAGCTGATCCCAGGTGTGCAGTTCGAACATGGGCTTATTCTGCCGGTTGGTGATGGGTTCCAGTGTGCCTCGCAATCGCTCGGCCACACCCGACAGCCGATCGAAGTCCTTCGCCCGCACAGCCACTTCGCTGATTTCCAAGGGTTCCATGCGCAGCAGGGCGGCAGCGTCATCGATATGAAGATAACCGTCCCGCCCTCCCGGTCCCATCAGGCTTTGCACCACCCCTGCCACTTTGAACGTCATCCCGTTCACCGAACCGTCCTTGTTGTTGGCCACCAGCACCACGGTCTCGCCCGTCTTAACACCCAGGCCCGTCGTCAGGACCTCCGGCAGCAAGACCTCGCCCTTTTTCAAGAGAATGTCCCCATGCGCAGCATTCTTGATTCGTGAAGCCAGCAGCGGCACGACGGCTTGTTCTTTTTCGGGATCGACACCGTTAAGGCGCACGTTGGTGGTCTGGGCGTAATTGCTCAACATGGCTCCAAATTTGATGCGGGGCGAGAAAGCCGTTACACCATCGGTCCGGGCCAGAATGTCCGCAAGCTTTTCAAGCGGTTCGACGGGCAGCATGCGGTCCAGGGGAAGGTTATCGATGCTGGCCAGGTACCCCTTGCGGTGCACCTGCAGATGACTGAGAACCGAATCGGTTATTTGCCCTACGATGGCTTGCTTGAAGGAGCCGCTCAACCCGACAAACACAATCACCGCCACTACCCCTACGGCAATCAGCAGACCCGTGAGCAGGGTGCGACGTTGATAGCGCAGCAGGTTTTTCAGCGCCAGGCGTATGACTTTAATCATGACGGGTCTCCTTGCCGGTTGCCGGTTTTGTCGATCAGCCGGCCGTCTTCCAGATAGAATGATACCTCCGCCTGGTCCATGATCCGGGGGTCGTGAGTGGAAAACACGAAAGTTGTGCCGAATTCATCGCGCATACGTTTCATCAATTCCACCACTTTGTGGGCCGTTGCGCCATCCAGGTTGGCAGTGGGCTCATCGGCCAGGATCAGGACCGGGTTTCCTACCAGGGCCCGGGCGATGGCGACGCGTTGTTTCTGTCCGCCGGAAAGCTGGGCCGGATATTTGCCGGCCTGGTCTTCCATTGCCACGGCCGCCAATACCCGCTCCACCTTTGGTTTCCTTTGGCTCTTGGGCATGTCGCGAATCATCAACAACGGGTACTCCACATTTTCGAACACCGTGAGCACCGGCAGCAGGTTGAAATCCTGGAATACGAAACCCAGCTTTTCACCCCTGAAAGCGGCGCTCCCACGGCGGTTCAAACGGCCGACGGCCTGGCCCGCCACAGTCACCACGCCTTCGCTGGGCTGGTCCAGACAACCGATCAAGTTCAGCGCGGTGGTCTTGCCGCTGCCGGAAGGTCCCAGCAATGCGGTGAATGCCCCCTGTGGAATACTCAAGCTCACACGGTCGAGCGCGGCAACGTCCACCTCACCCATACGGTAGATTTTTGACACGTCCTCAAAAGTAGCAATGTCCATAGACTCTAAGACCCTCTTTCCACTTTGCTTTTTTTGAAACAGTCGAATAGCAAAATAGAACGTTTGCCCTTATGAAAAAGGGTTGGCCGAAATATCCGGCCCATGAATATCACCTGGCGTCCAACATATCATCTGAAACCCTCATCCCGCCGTGAAAGACACTTAACCTCTCCCAAAGGCATGCGGCACGAGCCTCCGGCGCTTTCAAAGGAAACCGGTCCGCCAGGGCTTGCTCCAGAATGCTCCTTTCGGGCGCATCCAGAGGGTGTGTGATCAACGTACGGCCCAGAGCCTTTTCAAGCAATCCCACCACGTAGTTGCTTCCCGCAAGGGTGACGTCCCGGTCTCGGTATTTGCGTAATTGCTGAAACGGGGGGTGGGAAATCAGAGGCGGCTCGTTGTGCCATTTCGTATGCTGAGTGGTGAAGAGCGATTCCGTTAAGGCCGATGCCGGGATCGAGAATTTCACGATCGAGTTGTCAAAGGGGAAAATGCGATACAGGTCGTCGCGGTACAGCGTACCGGCGGCAAGAGGCTCCCTGAATCCTCCCAGATGCACCAGCGAAAAGTCCGGACGATATCGGGTCCACAGTTGTTTTACCACGAGATCCGCCACAAAGGTCCTCGAGTAGTCTCTATCCACCTCGGCCACCGGCTCATCCATTTTGACGTCGCAGCCGGCATAGAATTTCAGGACAGAGGCGACGACCTTCGGGTCGGCGGGGTATGTTTTCCCGTCCAAGGGCGCCAGGGATGAATCAAACGCGGTGATGCGACGTTGCTCCGAGTCGAAGGTGAACCGCACCTTACCGGCGTATTCTCCGAAAGCGCCGGCTTGAAGGATATAGGTATTCCCGACCACGCGAGGCTGAACGAGGGAAGTATGAGAGTGGCCGCCGACAATGATGTCCAGGGTGGGCACGTGTTCCGCCAAGGTTACATCCGTATCCACCCCCAGGTGAGTCAATGCAATCGTCAGGTCGGCCTCTTTGTTCAGTTTATCCTGGAGACGGCTTGCGGTCTCGAGCGGATCTTCCGGGAAATCGATTCCTTTTACACGCTTTTGGATCGTCAAACCCAGAATCGCGATACGCAATCCCTTCCTTTCAACGATGAGGTACGGACGTATTCGTTCACGCTGCTCCTGGGAAAACGGGTAGTTGGCGCAGAGAACGGGAAATCGAGCATGGGAGAGATTACGAAACAGCACGTCCAACCCGTGATCGAAGGCGTGGTTTCCGAGAACGTGGGCATCCGGGGACAGCGTGTCATACAGTTCGTACGTGGCCTCGCCCCGGGTCAGGCTGTCAATGGCGGAACCCGTTACTAAATCACCTGCGTCCAGGAAAAGGAGGTCGGGGTCCAGGCCGCGCTGCTCTTTTAAAAAGCTCGACAAAACGGCCATTCCGGTACTGCCGGTTCTCCGGTCGGGCAGTATGTGTGCATGGAGATCGTTTATATGGATAAGGGTTATGGATACCTGTTCCGCCCATGCGGCAGGAATGAAAAATAGAAACAGCGCAATAAGCAGGGCACATCGCTTCTTCATATTCGATCTTCCCTCGGTCACGTTAACTGGTTCATCTTCAGTTTCGTCAGGCCCGATTTCCAATGTCTTATCATTCATGTGCAGGAAAATGCAATGCCGGTGCGGCGTAAAGGGTTTGAAATGGGACGGGCCCACATGATACACCCGGTTGGCATATAGTTGACAATACTTCACAAAACCCGGACAAACTCGGTTGAAACCGCCGAACTATTCAGCGGTGCGACTCCCTAGGGGACGGATATCGAGTCACGAAGCTTCCGCAGACTGTCCGGCCGACTTCGTCGAAGGCGGAGGGAGCGCCGGGTGACGGCGTCCGGACTCTGGAATGGGGTTCTTGGAATTGAAGCCTTTTGAATGCCAATTGTGCGGTACTTGCTGCAAAGGAGAAGGCGGCGTTTTTATTACCGAGGAAGAGCTGCCCGGTATCGCGCGATATTTGAATAGTTCGGTGGAGGATTTCGAGCGAAATCATTGCCTCCGGAAGAACGGCCGCATCTACATACGAACACGCGCGGACGGTTATTGCAGTCTGTGGGACGGAGGATGCCTCGTTCACCCCGTCAAACCTAGGCCTTGCAAGGAATGGCCTTTTTTCAAGGCAATGATGCGCGATCGTTCGAATTGGGAAGTTGCCAAAGAGAATTGTCCGGGAGTGAACCCCGACGCTACATACGAGGAATTCCAGGCTCAGGGCCGTTCGGAGACCGAATCCGAATCGTGACCGCGTGCGACGGGCGCATGTGGCGACTGTCGGGAAATTCGATGAAATGAGATCTTTCCGCCTACCCTGTTTACCTTGGATCGCGCGGTAATGCGTGGATCGGCTGCGACCTCGGGCTTGCAACGGCTGATCGAGTCTGTTCTGAGCCTGTTCATCCCGCCGAAATGCGCGTCCTGTGGGACCGTGCTTTCGCACGAAAGCGTCTTCTGCGAATCGTGCAAAGACACTTTCAGGCTCGTGGAAGAGCCGTTTTGCAGTATCTGCGGCCTGCCGTTCAAGTCGAGCGAGGGTTCGAATCATCCGTGCCCTTCCTGCTGGAATGAATCGGTCTGGTTCGACCGGGCCCGGGCGGTTTTCATTTACGAAGGCGCGATCCGGAGGGCCATTCACCGATTCAAGTACCATGCGAACCTGTTCCAAGCGCGAATACTGGGCGGGTTGCTGGCGGATGTTGTAGAGGACTTGTCCGGGTCTTCTTCATGGGATTTCATTGTACCAGTGCCCCTGCACGAGACCAAGCTCAAACAGCGGGGATTCAATCAGGCTTTGTTGTTGTCCAGGTACGTAGCCAAACGCGTCGGGATTCCACTGGATGTGGACACTCTTCGGCGGACCCGGGTGACTCGACCTCAGGTGGAATTGAGTGGGTCGGAACGGATGAAAAATGTCCGGAACGCCTTCGAGGTGAATTCTCCCGAGGTATGTAACAACAAACAGATTCTGCTGCTGGACGACGTGTTCACCACAGGCGCCACGATGCGGGAGTGCGCGCGCGTGCTTAAAAAGGCGGGGGCGTCCCGTGTTGACGCGGTAACTCTCGCCCGGAGTGTTGAATGGCATCTGAAATGGTAAGGCTGCCGACCGCCCGAAAAATTGTGGACCTCGGTGGGTTGAGGGTCCTGTTGGACAAGTATCGTTCGGAAGGACGAACAATCGTGTTCACCAACGGCTGTTTCGACATTCTGCACGCCGGCCACGTGGACTATCTGGAACGGGCCGCGGATTTGGGCGATGTTCTGGTCGTAGGGTTGAATTCGGATCGCTCCGTTCGCTCCATAAAAGGTCCTTCGAGACCCGTTGTCCCGCAGGAGCAGCGCGCCCGTGTGCTTGCAGCCCTGGCATGCGTTGATGCGGTGGTCTGCTTCGACGAGCCGGATCCCCTGCAATTGATCCTCGAGGTTCGTCCCGATGCGCTGGTCAAAGGAGCCGATTGGCCGTTGGACCGAATCATCGGCAGGAACGAGGTGGAATCGCATGGCGGCCGTGTCGAGCGCATCCCCCTCATCGAAACCGTTTCCACGTCTTCCATCATAGAAAAGATCCGGGGACTCCCCGTTTCTTAGCACGGCATTCCCTCCATTCTCGCCTGCGAAAATCCTCAATACATTGACAGGTCGGTCACGATGCAGTCATGATATTATAATATAAGGGTACCTCACCCGGAGATCCTGTTTGGGAAACGCGATGAGTTCAAACCGAACAAGAATACTTCTTCACATGTGTTGCGCGCCGTGCACGACTTACCCATTGCAGCAATTGCGGGGGAACTGGGAGCGTGTTATCGGCTTCTACTACAATCCCAATATACATCCCTACCGGGAATATGAAAAGCGCCTGTCGGCGGTCCGTCAGTTGGCCGAGACAACAGGACTAGAAGTGATCTACCGGGACGAGTACGATCTGGAGAACTTCATTCGTTCCGTGGTGTACCGGGAGCAAAACCGATGCCAGTATTGCTACCACAGGCGTCTGGAGGCCGCCGCCCGAATGGCGGCGAAAAGTAAGTTCCATGCGTTTACGTCCACCCTTCTGTACAGCCGGCTCCAGAAACATGATCTCATAGCTGAAATGGGAGAGAGTCTGGGGAAGAAATGGGGGGTGCCTTTCCATTATGAAGATTTCAGGAAGGGATGGAAAGAGGGAATCGCTCTTGCCAAGGAGATGAGTCTGTATCGGCAGCCGTATTGCGGATGCATTTACAGCGAGAAAGACCGATTTTACCCTGCAACCGGACAGAAAAGGGAAGCGGAATGAACATTCTCGTTTTAGGCGGGCGCGGCTTTGTCGGCAGCCGGCTGTGTGAAGCACTGGTGGAATCCGGACACGAGACAACCGTGATCAGCCGCTCGGCGGAAGCGGGAGACAGACTCCCCGGGGCGGTGAGGTACGTATCCGCCGACACTAGCGTAGAAGGCGACTGGCAGGAGGAGATCAAACATCAGGACGCCGTCATCAACCTTGCCGGAGCCGCCATATTCAGGCGTTGGACCGAGAAATCCAAGCAGTTGATATACGATAGTCGCATTCATACCACGCGCAACCTGGTTGACGTGATGGACGGGGCTAGGAACACGGTGCTGGTCAATGCCTCGGCCGCAGGTTACTATGGGTCTCACGGCGATGAGGAACTTACGGAAAGAAACTCTGTGGGAGCTGATTTTCTGGCCGTCCTTGCCCAGGACTGGGAAAAAGAAGCATCGAGCGCCCGTGCTAAGGGCATTCGGGTGGTGATCTCTCGTTTCGGCGTTGTATTGGGGAAGGGCGGGGGAGCGCTGGCGAATATGGTTCCCATTTTTAAAATGTGCTTGGGGGGGAGATTGGGCAGTGGTGAGCAGTGGTTTTCCTGGGTGCATATGAAGGACCTGGTCGGGGCTCTCCTCTTTTTCCTCGATCATGAAGATCTCGAAGGGCCCTTCAATGTCACTTCTCCCAATCCTGTTCGAAACCGTGAGTTCACAAACACTTTGGCGGAGGTTTTGCACCGTCAGGCCCTCCTTCCCGTGCCCGGATTCATGATTCGACTGGTTTTGGGAGAGTTCGGTTCGGTGTTGTTGAAAGGGCAGCGGGCCGTCCCCCGCAAGCTTCTGGACCATGGATTCGGTTTTTTCTATCCCAGGGTGCGGGAGGCACTGGAAGAGGCCACGGTCTAATAGTACCCGGCTTTCCACGAACCCCCGAAAGAAACCCGAAGGGGGAGGAACCTCGGACAAATACAGATGCTAAGGGAGCGTTTCAAGCAACGGTACAGCCTCTATATGCCGCCATGTTTGCTCAGCGGGAGCTCAAACCGGAGAAGAACACCATGTTCAATTTAAAAAACATACGGCCCGAACTTGAAGCGCTGGGATTCAAGAATCTGGCGAATCTTTACTGGAACGCGTCTACACCTCTTCTTTATGAAGAGATTGTGCGGAGAAGAGAGGGAAACATCTCCCACTTGGGTCCCATCGTGGTACGCACCGGACACCACGTGGGACGCTCTCCTGAGGACAGGTTCATTGTCAAGGAAGCTTCCAGCGAGGACAAAGTCTGGTGGAGTTCCATGAACAAGGGAATCGAAGAGGAAAGGTTCATGGGGATTCTCCATCGGTTGCAGGCTTACTTTCAAAATAAGGACATGTTCATCCAGGACTGCTGCGCCGGAGCGGCTCCGGAATACCGGATTCCCATTCGCGTGATTACGGAGACGGCCTGGCAAAGCCTGTTCGCCCGAAACATGTTTATTCAGCTCAAAAGGCTCGAGGAGGCATTGGAACACCAGCCGGAATTCACGGTCATCAGCGCGCCCCGGTTCAGCGCGATGCCGGAATTGGACGGAACGAATTCCGAAGCGTTTATTTTGCTGCATCTGGGTAAGAAACTGGTTCTCATAGGCGGTACCGCCTATGCCGGCGAGATCAAGAAGTCGGTGTTCACCATGCTGAACTACGTGTTTCCCCAGGAATCGGTCTTGTCCATGCACTGTTCCGCCAATGTGGGGGAACGCAACGATGCCGCCCTGTTTTTCGGTCTTTCCGGTACGGGCAAGACCAGTCTTTCGGCGGATCCCAAGCGCACGTTGATCGGCGACGACGAACACGGCTGGAGCGACTCGGGGATATTCAACTTCGAGGGAGGCTGCTACGCCAAAGTGATTCGTCTGTCCAAAGAGGCCGAGCCGGAGATTTATGAATGTACTCGCCGCTTCGGAACGATTCTGGAAAACGTTTCTCTGGACCATAATTCGCGGCGGTTGGATCTCGAAGACGATTCCTTGACCGAGAATACCCGCGGCGCCTATCCGATTTCCCACATCCCGAGCGCCACTCGAGAAGGAGTCGCCAGGCATCCCCGAAATGTCATCATGCTCACGTGCGATGCTTTCGGGGTCATGCCTCCCGTGGCCAAGTTGACCATGGAACAGGCGGTGTACCACTTCTTGAGCGGGTACACGGCCAAGGTGGCGGGCACCGAGATTGGAATAAGGGAACCCAAAGTCACCTTTAGCGCTTGCTTTGGGGCGCCGTTCAATGCGTTGCCTCCCACCGTGTACGCCAATCTGTTCATGGAGAAAATCAAGACCCATGAAGTCCAATGCTGGCTGGTGAACACAGGGTGGATCGGTAACCCTGCCGGTCAGAGCGAGCGGATAAAGATCGCTTATTCCCGGGCCGTGGTGAGCAATATCCTCGACGGCAGCCTGAATCGAAGCAAATTCGAACGGGATCCCCTCTTCTGGTTCATGGCGCCCAAGCAATGCGAAGGAGTACCGGCGGGACTATTGAATCCAAGGGATTCCGCTTCCGATCAATCGGCCTACGAGGAGCGGGCCATGAAACTGGTGGCGGACTTCAAGCAGAATTTCAGGCAGTTTGAGAACGACGTGCCCAAAGGGGTACTGTATGCCGTACCGTGAGTCAGGAAACGGCCCGATTCTGAAATAGGACGGGAGAGCCAAAGGAACCCGGAACGTGATTGTCCTATGGACAGGATCTGAGTTGCGTGCATAACCGTAGAAAAGAGGACAGGAGGAACGCTCGATGTCCCTGTCCTTTACGCATATCCGCCCACCTGTTTCGAGACCGGCGAGTACGGTGGGAGGATGCCGTCCCTAAGGGCTGCATCCTTGTACGGCGGATGGTTCCAAAGGCGGCCGCGACGTCCACGATGAGCGTGTCGGCCGGTCGAAGTGGCCTTAGCGGAGGGACCCGGCGCGCCTCACCAGGAATTCGGTTGACATTCGGGGACCATTTTGTTAGGGAAATAAACATGTTGAAAGGAGCATGGATTTTCTGCCCCATGGAAGTGAATTTATCCCAAGATCCCTACAGTAGCAACCGTCGAGTGCGGAGTGAAGGACAGCTTCGTTTCGAGCCCGGCGGACAAGGCATAGATTATGACCGAACGAGGGTATCAAAGACTTCAGGATACGGTAGAACGACTACTGCGCAGAAATGCGACCAGAAACCTGATTAATATCCTCAACAAGGTCCACCCCGCCGACATCGCCTACCTTTTCAAGCTGCTCAACGATCGTTCCGCTCGATCGCTGTTCCAACTTCTCCCCGAGGTCCACCATGCCGGAGAGATTCTTTCCGAAATGGATCGACGCTATCGTAACGAGTTTCTCCAGCAAGTGGACATCGGTCGTTTCGCGGCCATTTTTTCTCAAATGGCAACGGATGACGCCGCGGACTTCCTCGCCGATTTGCCGGACGAGTTGAGAGCCCGCATTCTGGAGTTGATGCCCGGGTGACCTCGTTCTCCGTGGCGCGAAGCGTGAAGGTTCGTTTGCCTTGGCTGTTCGCTTCATGGATTGGGGGCGTACTGGCCATAAAAATCATTGGAGGGTTTGAAGGACAGTTCAAGGAACACATCACCGTTTTTGCGGCGTTGGCGGCTTTTATTCCGGTCATCATGGGCATGGGCGGTAATATCGGAACTCAAAGCCTGTCCATAACTCTCCGAGGACTGGCCACCGGCAGAATCGACCCGAAGCGTCTGTGGCAGGTGGTTTCCAAGGAGATTCGAATCGGCCTGCTTCTGGGGCTGGCTTACGGCGCGCTTCTGGCCGTCGTGGGGTGGTTTCTGAACGGCGATCCCACGTTGGGCGCCGTGGTGGGTATCGCCATGTGCGCCAACATGACCGTGGCTGCTGTCGTGGGAACGTTTCTGCCGATGATCGCCGTTAAGCTCGGCATCGACCCGGCAGTGGCGTCCGGGCCCTTTGTGACCACGAGCATCGACGTATTGGGCGTCACGTTTTACTTTTTAACGGCCACTTTGATCATCATGGGCTGATTCGGCGAGGCCCCGCTCCGGCATGGCAGGCGAAGGGCGCCAATGACCGGGGCGTTGAAAGACCGCTTTATCCCTCATCCGCGCTGCTAACCCATTTCTCCTCACTTGTTGCCCCGCCACAGGCTGTCAATAATAATACCAGATGGTTCTGTAGTCGGATATGGTTTCTCCCGCCTCTTTGAGCCTTTTCCGGTAAGTGTATATCGATACGTCGGTGTACACGTAGGTGTTGACAAGGAAGAGTTTCTTTTCCCAGGGATGAAATTCGTACACCCTCCTACCATCCGGCAGTATGGATATCATATCGTGGTGTTGAGCCGCCTTGAGATAGTTTTTCCCCAAGCCGGGAATATTGAATACGATTTCGTCCGTCCGAACGGTCCCAGGGTAAAGGCGTGCTTCTTCCTTCTGCTCTTGCAGCAGCCGGGCGATGGGAACCCGGTAATCGTCCGTCTCTTCTTTCCCTTTGGTGTTGAACGTATGATAAGAAGAAGTTCTCTGGTTTTTCGCCGGCCTCCGGCCCCCGATTTTCTATTTGGCGCCCCTTACGATACCGGATTCGTTGGGACCGACAAAGTCCACTCGAACGATTTCTTTGGCTCCAGCCTCCTCCAGCATTTCTCTGAGCTGGGCCTCGGAGTAGGACTGGCCACGCTCGGTGTTGAGCAACATGTTCAGTGAGAAGATCGCCGGGAACATGGGCGCATCCAAAGTGTCGTCCAGGATAAACTCATGGATGAAAACGAGGCCGTTGGCTTTTAGGGAGGATACCGCCTTTCTGACGACCTGCCGGCACTCGTCCATTCCCATGCCGTGCAAAATATGCGACATCCAGACCACGTCGTAAGTCCCCGGAATCGAGTCGGTGGTAAAGTCTCCCCCCACAAATTTGATTCGATGGGCGAGGTCGAATCGCTCAATGGTCTCTTCCGCGAAAGGACGGGTCGAGGGCAGGTCGTACACCGTACCTTCGAGGTTGGGATTCTTCGAGCAGAAATGAATGGCATAGGTTCCGGGGCCCCCGCCCAGATCCAACAAACTGCGCCGACCGGAAAGATCGATCTGGGACGCGACCCCGGGAGCGATGCTCATGGCGTTATTGAACATCCCCATGAGAAAGCTCTCCCGTTCCTGGTCCTCTCCATGGGAAGTCCTCTCCGCCGGTCCACCGGAGACAACGGAGGTGGAGAGCCGAGCCCATGCGTCCACCAGATGATGGTGATGCATGATCATGTAACCTAAATAACCGGGAGAATCTTTGACCAGACGTTTACGACTCGACGCCGTGTTGCGGTATCGGTCACCGTCCAGCACAAGGAACCCCATGGATGCCAGGGCGTTGAGCAACATGGCCGTGGCTCTGGGATCGGCTTTGATGCGATCGGAGACCTCATCAGCGGTGAGCGGGCGGTCGCCAATGACGCTGAATACGCCCAGGTGCACGCCGGCGTGCAGGGTGCATGATTGCCAATAACTACCGGATATTTGAAGTATCTCGCTTGGGTGGAATGTTTTCTCCATGGCTTCTCCTTTGGGCATGGCGGGGGCAGGCATAAGACGTCATGAATATCTTCCCGTTGATGAAACATAGCACTTTTTGTTCAGGCTTGTCGACCGGGGATGGCAACTTTCCCAGACCGTCGACCGAACGCCTGCGTATCAGGTCGGCCTTCATGACCGGAGCGGAACAGGCCCGATCGTCAGCGGAGGAATAGAGGGGCTGCGGAAGGACCGGCGGATCGTGTTTCTTCGGTTCTCCATTCGAGACGAATAAGCCCCGCCGGAATACCGGACGGGGCTGTATATAGCGACAAAAACCGGAATGGTTCGGAGCTGGACTAGAATCCTTCCCTCTTCTCGCTCCCCGAAGCCATGGGTATGCCCATAGCTTCAGACGTGATCAGGGTGATGCTGCGCATGTCTTCGGGTTCGAGGTTGTGCACGTTGGTCTTTCCGGTACAGCGTGCGATGATGGCCGTTTCCTGGGCCGTTCCTTTGATCCAGTTCTCAACCGCCAATTGGCGTTCTTCGATGGTCCTGCTGCTGTCGAAATCCAGGCGGCCCCCGTTGATGGTTCCGCCCAGGGCGATTCCCATCGCCACGGAGAAAATGCCCGCATTGCAATTGATGGCGAGTGCCTTGGCCACGTCCGTACCGGATCGTAATCCGCCAAAATAGGCCAGGGCAATGTCCTCTTCCCGATTGAGTCTCCGGAGGACGCGGATGGCGTCCCGCATGACGCTCAAGTCCGGAGCCCCCGTAAGCTCCACCCAGGGCTTTTCGATGCCGGCCGTGCCGTCGAGAACCAGGAGGTCATACTGCTGTTCCAAGGCGAAGGGCACGGCTTCCTCGATGATGGGCCCTGCGACGCATAAACCCAGGAGCTGCCCTTCCCGAAGAGGTTTCAGCTTCACAGGTTGGAAACGGCCGCCCAATACGTAGACGATTCCGTTCGCCTCGGCATGGGGTTTATCATCGGCCGAGAGAAGGAGTTGGATCCACATTGGCGGTCGATTCCCCCCGTCCCCGCCGTTACCGGTGTAAAGCGGCTTCCTGCCTATGTATGCGCAGCCCGTCGAACGGAGCCCCGACGCCAGGGCCTGCTGAATGTCTTGCGAGACGTCATCAAACCCGGCGAACAGATACGGCTGCTGTAACTCGAACGAAGCCCCGAGTTTTGTTTGCGTTGCGCACTTCTCGCGGTAAGGATCGATGACCAGTCTTGTGAGGGCCGCGGAAAGGAAGACCAGATCTTCGATGTGCGCGGGGCGGCTCGGTGGAAACGGGTTTTCGCGGGGTTTCAGGCGCTCGAGAGTCAGCCGCCTGAGCGTATCGGTATCACCGGGCTTGAGTCTAGCCATGGCGTGGATGGTTTCCCGAGCCTGCCGCGTGTAGTCGGAGTGACCGGTTTCTGCGTCACATCGCAAGCATCGGGCGGCCTGCCGTTTGGCCGCATCCCAACTGTAGGTGGATTCGTTTTCGAAAGAGGAATCCTGATCCGGTTGGAAGGGACGAAATTCCTGTTCTTCTCTGGGAAGCTTCTCCCACATAGGATCCTGGGCAACGGGAACCATGCGTGTGCGGTAGGGCGTGGTATAGGGCAGGGGATTCTCGCGCCCTTCCAGGAACGCGCGAATGTAATAAGCGGCTTTGTGCCCGTGATGCATGGCGTGCACGACCGCCGAGGGTCCAAAGGCGCAGTCTCCGCCTGCGAAGACTTTCGGATCGGAAGTTCGCATCGTGTCGAAATCCGCTCTCACCAGACCGCGGCTCATCATTCCGAGACCTTGGAGTTCATCGTTAATGCTTTGGAGTCCAATAGCCAGAAGTACCGCTCCGGCTTCGACCGTCATGGTGACGCTGTCATCGTAAGTAGGGTTGAAGCGACCTTCTCTGTCGAAAACAGAAGTGCAGCGCTTGAGTTCGACACCGGTCACCTTGTTGTCGCGGACCAGGATCTGTTTAACTCCCCAGGAGGGGTTGATCGCGATTCCCTCCGCCTCCGCCTGTTCGATTTCATGTTTCCAGGCCGGCATTTCTTTCCGGGACTCGAGACAATAGAGCTTAAGGTCTCTGGCGCCCGCCCTCAAAGCGGTTCGAGCCACGTCCATGGCGACGTTTCCTCCGCCAATGACCACCGCTTTCTGAGGCAGAGAGATATCGACGCCGGCGCTGTAATCGTTCAGGAAATCGATGCCGTACAGGCCTTGAACGCCCTCTTTCTCTCCGGGCACGCCAAGACGCCTGTCGCTCCAGAGTCCGATGCATAGGAGAACGGCGTCATGGCGCTTCTTGAGTTCTTCCATACTGACTTCCGTTCCCAATCCGGTATTCAAATGCACCTTGATGCCCGGACAGTGGCCGAGAACGCGCTGTATATCGCTCTCCACTTCTTTGCGCGGCAAACGGAATTCAGGGATGGTGTATAGCATGCCGCCCAATCGGTCGGATTTCTCGTATACGTGTACCTCAAATCCGAGTTCAGCCAGATCCTGTGCCGCCGTCAGGCCGGTTGGACCGCCGCCGACGATGCCAATGGTTTGAGACCGCGTGACCTGGACCTCCGGAAGGCGATAATCCTTGCCGACCTTGTCCATGACGAATCGCTTTAGACTTCGGATGGCAACCGGGGCGTCACTCTCGCCTCTCCGACACTCAGTTTCGCACGGCTTCGCACAAATCCGTCCACAGACAGAACTGAACGGATTGGTGGCTGTAATAGCCTCAATCGCCTCCCCAAATCTCTCCTCCCAGATCAGGCCGACGTAGGAAGGAACATCCGTCCCCACCGGACAGGTCTTTTGACACGGAGCCGGAATCCAGATGAGGTCCTGATACTCGTCAATAAGTTCTTTGGGTTCTGTTTGTTGATGAATCGCTTCGGTCATGGCTTGGAAGCTCCTTATTGTACGGTTTTCGTGCGAAACCGATCGCGGTAGCTTGGTTCATAGGGGAGACGCGTAAGAGTCGCCGCCTCCGGAGTCACGGCTACGAGGTCGTCTCGGGATAGTTGGCGGATATCGCTGTATCCCATCGCGTCGACAATGGCGGCCATCTGCCAGCGAAAGCTTTCCAGATAGCGATGCATCATCAACGCTCTTTTCTCGGTCTCGTAGCGTTTCACGTGATCCGGCGCTTGAGTTGCGGCGCCGACTACGCAGTTTCCGACGCTGCACTGCATACAGGCGATGCAGCCTCCGGAAATCAGCATGGAGGTGCCCAGGCCCACGGCTGTGGCGCCCAGTGCGATGGCTTTAGCTGCGTCCACTCCGTCTTTGATTCCTCCCATGAGTACGACGGGCAGTTTGCCCCTTGCTTCGATCTCTTCCAGACCGTCCAGGGCCTCCTGAAGGGCGGCTATGGTCGGAATGCCGACGTATTCCAGGACTTCGTTTCCTGCAGCACCCGTGCCGCCCTGCAAGCCGTCCAGCTCGATAAAGTCCAACCCGTCTTTCAGAGCGATCTTGATGTCGTCACGGATGCGTCCCGCGCCGAGCTTGATGCTTACCGGAACTCTCCAGCCCACGGCTTCGCGGAATTCCTGCACTTTCATGATCAGGTCGTCACCACCCAGGATATCAGGGTGTCGGGAAGGAGAACGCAGGTCCATTCCGGCCGGAATTCCACGAACGGCTGCGATCTCTTTGGTCAGCTTTTCGGCCATGAGCTGTCCGCCCAATCCGGGTTTAGCTCCTTGGGAGATGTATATTTCCAGGCCGTCGGAACGTTTCATGTCGTGAACGTTCCACCCGAGTCGGCCCGGAAGACATTGGGCGATCAGCTGCCGGGCTTCCGCGCGCTCCGCGGAAAGCATGCCTCCTTCGCCCGAGTTCTCCGAAATACCGGAGAGGCGAGAAGCAATTCCCAACGCCGTTTTCATCTGGGGACTGAGCGCCCCAAAACTCATCGGAGCGATCATGACCGGCATGCTGAGATCCAGCGGTTTCCCTCCGTGTTTTTCTCCGATAAAGGTGCGAAGGTTCACCCTGGAGGCCACGTCCGGGTCCGAAGTCAAACCGGCGAGGTCTTTCTTGAATACGATGTCCTGGTAATGAGGCACGTGACGGGCGGCGCCGTACCCGCGAATCCGGTAACGTCCGATGATCGATTTGACCTGGATGTCTTCCTGGACCTTGGGATTCCAGTAATCCGCATGGCCGCCTGAAAAGGAGAAGAAAGGCATGTTTCGGATGCGGGGTTCCGGAGTCTTGAACTTCAATAACTTGCCGGCGCAAATGACTTTCTTGAAGGCGCCTTTGAACGACAGATCGTGTCCGTCGAGGAACTCCATCACACTGTCTATGTCCTGAGACGAAGGGTCTACGAGCATGGCGTCGTTGCCCAGCGAATGGACGTCGCCGCCTACGTAGATTTCACCTCCCATCATGTCCTCGCCGACACGTTCGCCTGAATCACCCAAAATAATCAGGCGCCCGCCGTACATCATATATCCCGCCATGAAATTTGAATTACCGGCGCAGCAGAGCGTTCCTTTTTTCATGACCTGGCCGGCGCGCGAACCGATGTTGCCCTTGACTATGATGTCCCCGCCGCGAAGGCCCTCTCCGGCGATGGCGCCGGCATTGCCTCCGACAACAATGGTTCCCTGGAACATGTTGTCGCCTACGCCCCAACTCACGTTCTTTTCGATTTCAATATGGGGCCCGTCGCTGAGTCCGCCGCAATAGTAGCCCGCGGAGCCACGGATCTTGACTTTAATGGGATTTATGAGGCCGACTCCGATGTAGTGACGGGCGTCCGGATTGACGATCTCCACGTTTTGATGCGTGGAACCGTACCCCCTCAGTATCTCGTTGGCCTTGCGGATGGACATAGTGGATAAATCTATTGTGACCATAGATTAAACGTCCCTTCTGTATTTACAAACTCTTGCCAAAGTCGCTGAAGATGCCCTTTGGACATAGGACCTGCCGTTAGCCGTTAGGAGCGCGACCAGAGCCCGTACGTGAACGGAGCCGGCTCAGAGGTGTCGAGGGCCCGCCCGGGATACAAACGGTTGAGACCCACTTCTTCGGAAGAAAGGGCGATGAGATCGTCGTTCTCGTATTTGACCATGGGTTTCGCCGCCAGTTTGTCTTTAGCGTAGCCGATGGAGTCCCTTGTGGCCACCAGGTAAGAGAACGTTCCGTCGAGGTCATCGAGGGAGGTCCGAAGCGCGTCTTCCAGCGTGGCGCCCTGACTCATCTGATAGGCCAGATAGACGGCGATCAATTCGGTATCGTTCTCCGTCTGGAAGGCCATGCCCCGTTTTTCGAGTCTTCGGCGCATGATCCAATAGTTCGTCAACTGGCCGTTATGAACGGTCGCTACATCGGCGAACCCACAAGCCCAAAACGGATGCGAAGTGTTCGGATGAACTCCGGACTCCGTGGCCAGCCTTAAGTGAGCGAGGCCGTGATCACCGTCGAAGCTCGCTATGTCGTAGCGGGGAGCGACATCGAAAGGCTTGCCCACGTCTTTGATGATGTCAAGACGGGCGCCGACCGAGACAAGCTCGGCCGCCTGGCCGACAGCGTAGGAAAAGGACTGGATGTCCCCATCGAATTTCACTCTTGCAGAGAAGGTGCATCCCACCGCAGCGGATTCCACGATCTTTGCGTTCTGTTCGATGAGAGCCGCGTCGATCCGCTCGATATCCTTCCGGCCGGCCTCGCCCGTCGAAATGAAAAATCGTAGCCGGAGCTCACCTTCCTTTGGTTCCTTGTACAGGGCCCAGCCACAAGAGTCCGGCCCGCGGTGAAGGGTGGCGTCCAACATTTCCGTTAACGCCTCGCCGGTACTCATGCCTAATTCGGGATGTTTATCCCGCTTGAATAAAATTCCTGCAATTGCGCACATGGAAACCTCCTGGGATATGCAACCTCCCGGGGTACGGCAGAGTCATTTATTGAGTAGAGTTTAAGGTTAACCTCTGTAACGGGCAAGATATCCCGCATTGTCCGTTCTTTCGGCAGGGTTATCCATAAAATTGCCCAAATTAAGCATTACTGTCAAGAGTAAAAAAGAAAAAAGTTTTCCTGCCAGGAAAAAAACAGCGTTCAAAAAAGGCGCGGCCTTTTCGGCCATTCACGGATCGGCAGAGTTGTCGTTGCCAAAGGGACGGTGGAATAGGGTGGCTTCATTCACTCCGGATTAGCAGCCGCAGCCGCCTCTTCCGGCTAAACGATCACGGTTCCGGACGATCACTCTTCATCATAGCGAGCATAAACTATAATACAAAGAAACCGTATGGGCAACTCCTCGAGTTCCTCGGGTCCATGAGTCGTTTCCCCGTCGAAAAAGAGCGAGTCCCCGGGCCCAAGCGGGTATGTTTTGTTTCCGTGTCTGTAGACCACCCTTCCATCGAGCATGTAGATGAACTCCATGCCGGTGTGCTGAAAGAGCGGAAACACTTCCGACTGTTCCGTCAGAGTGACAATGTACGGTTCGAAGGCAAAACTCTTGCCCACGCTGTGGCCCAGAAGTTGATACTGGTGTCCCGCCCGGGTGCCCCGCCTTTCGATGATCAGTCCTTCGCCGGAGCGAACAAAGCTGGCGTCTCTTCCTTCCTCATATCTGCGGAAAAAAGCCGTGACGGGGATGTGAAGGGCCGTAGACAGAGCCTGGAGCGTGGCTAATGATGGGGAGGCGATTCCGTTTTCGATTTTGGAAAGCATGCCCGTGGAGAGTCCGGCGAGTTTGGCGAGTTCCGCGACGGTCAGATCGATCTTCTTTCGGAAGGTCCGGACTTCACGGCCAATGGCAATTTCGAGCTTGCTATCATGGGAAGGGCCGTTGCTGTTGTCGTTTCGGTCTTGCATTGGAGTCTTTTTCACTTTCACAAATGGGTTTCCGCCATGACGAGTCGCTTTGGGATGCGGCTTGATATTCACTTACCGATTGACGATAGGGTCTTAGCAAAGATTGTTGTGCCGCGTCAATGGATTTGGACGCAGGAAGAACGGCGCCCCGGAAGCCGAAAACGGAGCAAACAGGCCGGGATCGGATTCCTTGCCAGAATTCCATAAATATGCACTTCCGATAACCATGTTTTGCCCTGTAATATCATCATTGCCTTGCTTTTCATCGAACGGCCTTTAGAATCGAGACGCGTATGGTTCCATCATTGGATTCGGGAAGGAATTCGGAGCGGTCGTCCGAGTGCTGCAATACCCCTCGACGTCTTTCCGGGAAACGGAACCTTTCAAAACGCGCAGGGCTGGGACCCGGCTTTATTCCGTTGACTCCCGCGGTTGCGTTCCGGCTCTGCTTTTCCCTTGCATCTTCCCTAGGCTTAATATATCAGGATCAACTATTAAGCGATCGGGATCCTGAATCAAGGTCGTTCACGAATCGCTCTCAACTCGAATCGAATCCTTTTTCATCCGGGGTGCGGTTCGGAAAGAAGCTCCGGAGAATTTCAATTTTTCCTACCGGAGTCTGAGTGGAAGTTTCGAAGAGATAAGGCTGGAAGACGATTTCATACATCTTATCGGAGGTCGGAAAATGAAGGTTACAGTAATTGGGGCGGGCCACGGCGGACTTGCCACGGCCGGGCACATCAGCTTGAAAGGACATGCCGTCCGGTTATTCAGTTTCTTTAAACGAGAGCTTGATCCCGTGTTGCAGAATGGGGGTATCAAATTAGAAGGTGATGTTGAAGGCTTTGCGCGAATTGAATTGACGACATCTCATATTGATGAGGCCGTTGAAGACGCCGATTTGATCATGGTGATCATGCCTGCGCTGGCGCAAAGGAATGTCGCTTCCCTGCTCACGGGGTGCCTTCGAGACGGGCAGATGGTTCTTTTGAGTCCCGCCAGGACGGGTGGAGCGCTTGAAGTATACCAGACGTTCAAGAGGTACCATCTCAAGAAGCAGGTGGTGCTGGGCGAATGCCAGACATTTCTGTACGCCACCGAGTCGCGGGGACCGGCGCACGTGGAAATCATGAAAATAAAGAACCGGGTTCGGGCGGCCGCGCTGCCGGCGACGGACAATGGGCTTCTTCTCGAAACCATGGGCCGGATCTATCCGGAGTATAGCGGCGCATCGAACGTACTGGAAACCAGTATCAACAATACGGGGGCGGTGGTGCACCCGGCGCCCATGTTACTGAACTCCGGCCTGTTGGAGCGTGCGGCTAAGGGGGAAGATCTACGTTATTACAAAGACATCATCACGCAGTTCGTCTGCGACAATGTAATGATGAAGATCGACAGGGAGAAAAGCGAGGTTGCCCGCGCGTTCGATGTTCCGGTCCTGGATATCCTTGATTGGTACAAAGAGTGTTACGCAGTGGAGGGAGAAACCCTCTACCAGGTATTGCAGGACAACCCGTATTATATGGGTTTCTCGGCCCCCAAGCACGTCTTGGGATATCACCACGTGCTGGATGAGGTTCCGAACAGCCTTGTCCCGCTGGTGGAACTTGGCGACCTGGTGGGCGTGGACATGCCCATGTGCACGGCCATCATCGATCTGGCCAGCGCGGCTTTAGGGTGTGACTTTTGGGCCGAGGGCCGGACGTTGAGACGGCTGGGCATTGAGGAAATGACGTCGGAAGGTCTCTTGCATTTTGTTAACGAAGGGAAACGCTACTGGGAAGATTGACGGATTCGATTACTTAGACTGATGGGATCCGATGGGCGGTATGGGCTGAACGAAAGGTCTCATCCGCAAGCCCGGACTGCGCTTTGGGAGGGGGTCATTCGTTCGGCCCGCTGACTCCGGGACCGTGCACTTTGTAGTACTCGTACCGATAGCGGGCCCATTTGTATGCGTCCAATATGGACATGGCATACACGAACCAGCCCCCCGCGTATCTGCCCAGAAAAGAATGCTCCGGCGTGGTGAGGTGAAAACAGATCCACACCAGAACCAGCATGAAGAGCAGCATGGTGAGGCCGCGTTTCGGCATATTGTTGAGTACCTGCCCCACTCCGGGCAATAGGATGGCCACGAGGAGGACGAGATGCGGGTTCATCGGGGGTTTGGCCTGCGCGGCCCCCTTACCGGGCCAGAGTTTCATGGTGTTCAGACCCCACGTTCGGACGTTTCGATGTTAGGTCCCTGTGAATGGCAATGGCGCGCTCCAGCAAATTGCTGACCAGCTCGGGCGTTAATTCGAGGTTTTCAAACCTGCATTGGCGCAGCACCATATAGTAGGCGCGCACACCTGCGTCGGCCTGATATACGATCCGGACACCCCGCGGAGTGACCAACAGTTCCTTGGTCCTGGGATCCTCGAACATGTCCATGTGGGGAGACAGGAGCTCCATTGGCGGCATATGTTCGGGATCATTGGTTCTTAGCGTCGCATTCTGTGGCCACCCATCGGGGATCTTAATATCCACTTCAAGCCTGGACGAGGGGGAGTAGAATTCCGTGTTTCTGGGACGTACGAGGAAGTCCACGATCCCGTCGAAGGGGACGTCGCGCCATACGGTTGCGAGGAGCCAAAGGGATGGAATCGTTCGAAACGCGGCATGATCCGCAATAGGCTCGAGCTTGATATCGTAGCCCTTGTATCGCCCGGTCAGAATGGGAAAATACACGTGGTCCTGGGTAACCTTATAGTTCTCCAACAGCGAAAGACAGCCGTTGAACATGGCTCCTCGTTCCGCCTTTACTCTGGCTTGATTCTTTCGGTGAATCACCAGAAGGATGACGGCAGCCAAGGCAACGAAAACGACGAGATCGTATCTCATCCGGAATCCTTCAGACCAACAGCCCTGAGTTCCTTCCGCGAGTCAGAGGATCAGACGGGGCCGCCCTTCCTGTCGGAAGTGCAAACAGTCCCACCCAGAAACTCGACAGCGAAGCGATCCCCCGGATCCGGAAGATCGCTTCGCTCGTCAGGCATAAAAGAATCAGAGTAAAAGGTGGTTCAATATCTACGTGAGCACGACTATCGCACAATCGTAACGGGGCAGTGGGCCTTTTGGACCACTTCCGCCGCCACCGAGCCCAGCAGAATTCGCGCCACACCGGTTCTTCCCATGGACCCCATCACGATATGGCCGAAATTCTCTTTTTCGGCATAATCGATAATGGCCGCGGCAATGTTTCGTCGCGCATACGTCCGCACGCATGACACCTCTGTCAAACCCGCTTCTTGAGCTTCCTTCAGCGCGGAAGACAATTCCATAAAGTCCTGAACGTTGGCCGCGTCGATCAGCGCCGAACCCCTGTAACGAATCTCGGACGCCGATTCTTCGGGGATCCTGGAAACCAACAGGAACGTTAACGGAATTTCCAGCATCTTAGCGAACTTGATGGCGAAATCGACGGCTTTTTCGGCGGCATGAGATCCGTCCGTAGGACAGAGAATCTTATTTATCAGAGTACGCATACGATGTCACCTCCCTATCTTTAGTACCCCTTGGGTCTCGGCCAGGACATCTGGAACTGGTCTCCACGCTTCACGTATTTGTATCGGTGAAAGTGGAACCAAAGGGAAGCCACGATGTAGAAGGTCATCATGGCCAGCAATTGGGTGCCGTATCCGAGAAATGTTGCGAAATAGGTAAGACAGCACAGCAGGAACAAGGTTATTGCCGGAAAGGGATGGAACGGATGGACGTATCCGCGCCGGATCGAGCCCAAGGGCCAAAGCTTCCTGAACCGCATCATGTTGATGGGCATGAAGGTGTATCCCAGCAGACCGGACAGGATGGAAAAAGTGATTACCTGATCCAACAGCCCTGTGAATGCAAACGAAATGGCCACGGGAACCAGGAACAGGATGGACCTGTAGGGTGTTCTGTAACGAGGATGCACCGCGCCGAACCATACGGGAAGGTACCGGTCTCGTCCCATGGAAAACCACGCGCGCGCCGCGTCGTTGATCGTTCCGTTCGCTGAAGCAACGGCCGAGAACAGGGTGCCCACGAACATGCATAGCGTAACAAACGGATTTCCCAAAGCTCTGGCCGCGTCGTATTGCGGAATGTAGCTTACGCCGAGATATTCCCAGGGCACCAACGAGGCAGTCAGGTACCAGGTTATGGTCGCGGCGATGAGAAGGGTCATCATGCCCGTCATGGTGCCCAAAGGCAGCGAACGCGCCACGGAGCGGACTTCTTCCGCCGCCTGACAGGTGCCCTCTATGCCCAAATAGTACCAGATGGCGAATTGGAAAGCGGAGATTACTCCGAGCCATCCATAGGGCAGGTCGGTGAGCAGACCCTCGGGTTGAATAAATTCGCCCGGAGCCCACCCTTTGGCGCCGATGAATAATACATAGATGGAAACGAATGCAACGGCCGTAATAATGAAGTTTACGGTCAGGGTCATGAAAACACCCCGGTAGTTGAGCCATGCTAAGATGGCGATAGTGAACACAACAAAGGGCCTGGGATCCAGATCCGGGTGCCCGAAGTCCTTGGCGGCTTCCACCAGAAGGTCCCCGACTACGAGAGCGTCGGCGGCCTCGAGCATGGTATAGGCGAAAACCAGATACAGTCCCACGTTGAAAGCCATCAGAGGTCCGATGATGTGTTTTGCCTGAGAATATTGTCCACCTGCGGCGGCCACGGTGGAGGTCACTTCCGAGTCGATCATGGCCACGCAGGTATATAGCAGCCCGATGAACCAGCAGGCGATGATGGAGCCCAGAGCGCCACCCTTGCCGATGCTGAAGTTGTATCCCATGAATTCACCAACCAACACGATGCCCACACCCAAGGCCCAAACATGGGCGGGACCTAATACCTTGAGCAGCGAAATGCGCTCTCTTGCACCCTGGCTTGCGGCTTTATTCTGATTGCTCATTTCTTCCCCTCGTTATCTAATGCTGGAGCCGGATTCCCTGGCTTTTCGTTCTCGCTCGGCGGCGTACATTTTCTCTTGTTCAGCGATCTCGTCATGCCCTTCCCGTGAACTCAAGAGAAACTCCTCATCGTATTCCGAGTTTACCTTAAAGAAGTCCACGACCATCCAAAGCAGCAAAATGCCGGAAACGATCCAGCAGCCGTATCCCAAAATGTCGAATATATCCATAGCGCTACTCCTTCATAATGCAATCGCTAATGCCTGACCATGTCTGACTCGTTCCTTTAGTCGAACTTTTCATGTATGACGTCCCGATATTCTTTGTCCGACAAACGGAGCATGAGCACGAAGTAGCCAATGATAACGACCGCTGTGATGATCAGAGCGACGGGATTGATGGTGTAATCGAACCGGGCCGTGATGTACTCGGCAGCGTTTTCGGCCGTCATGCCTAATTTTTCCCATTGTTTCTGCATGACGGGGTTTTGCCCCAAGGTTTCCCACGTGATGTTTTCAGGCGCTTGCGTAACGGTCTTTCCTGCGGTGAGTCCCAGCACGATGGGTAAAAGAAGAACAGCGTAAATGATAATGAGAAGAAACAGTGAGTCGAACACTTGCCCCTGGCCGCTCTGTTTCGGGGGCTCGTAGTACTTTTTTACCATATCCGAAACCTCCTCTTGACGCCCTTGGCGTTTCGCCGTTACTTAGACGATTTAGTCGCTCGATACGCATCCAAATGGCGAAGATCCACTGTGTAGATGAACTCCTTATCGTGCTTGTAGTGGCGCACCATGGCCGTGATGGACGCCGTGTTGTAGATGCAGACCAGCAGGCCCCCGATGGTCAGCGCGACCATGACGTCCCCGCTCGCGTAAGGCGAGACCGCTATGATCATGAAATACACGAACGCGTACGTCACCCACATCCAGATGACGAAGCCCCATCCAAAGGCGACGTCCAACCCGAACATCTTGTCGATGCGTTTCTTGAACTCTTCAGACTGGTAGTACGATGGGTCTGTCGAGTTTGCCATAACCCTCCCTCCTTCAGTTGCTTGTTAAGAAAAAACGGCAGGTGAACAAAAAAACAACCTTCCCATCATCCCGCGATGAAAAGGGTATTTTGAGCATGGATCATTGAGCCTTCTTAGCGAAAACAGCCATGGGCCGTATATGAGCTTGACATTTGTTAGTGGCACTTTAATATTGGGAAAGAGAATCTGTCAAGGACAAAAGCGTTGCGTCGCGGGAAAACTTTTTGAATACAGATAAAGTATGGGAAATCCCCAAGATAGGCTCGAATCGCGGCTTTGGGGAATTTTGGGAACTTGGTGCGACGGCCTTCCAGGATAGTGTCCCGGTGTTCGAGAGGCGGGCCGGGGCTGTTGACTCGTGACGCGAATTCTTCTAACGTATGTAAAGCGATTTGCCACAGGTACAGTATTACTAATGTTTAGGGTAGTCGGGCTGTATGTACTTAAGTTCACATACGAACAATAATATGAAACAAATTTTACTTGCATGAAACTATCTCGAAACGTATAGAGGAGTGTCTGATGTCGGAACCGTTGAGGGTCGGTTCGGGCGTGAGCCAGCTGGACCGTCTGCTAGGAGGGTTGTTCATCGGGGACAATGTGATCTGGTATGACGACGCCGGCATCCTGGCCTCCGTATTCTGTCTCAACTTCGTCCAAATCTCTCAAAGTCTGAACAAGTCCATCATATACGTGAGCTTCGACCGTTCCCCCAGAAATCTTCTCCAGAAGCTGGGCCCCTTGGCCGAGTACCAGAATCTCACGGTTCTGGACTGTTTCACCAAAGGCAAGGGCGCGGGATCTCCGGTTTTCATGGATTTCTACAATACGCCCGGCGCCCAGTGGCCGTGTAACATTGTCAGAGTGGACGAACCGGCTGACCTCAATGCGTTCATGGAGGTCTTGTACGGTCTCCAAGCTCAAATGAAGGGAGACGTGCGCCTGGTGTTTGAGAGCATTACCGGCATGCAGGAACTCTGGGGGGGAGAAGAGCGTTTCTTGGGCTTTTATTCCCATTCCTGCCCTCGATTGTACGAGTTGCAGACCATTGCCTACTGGATTGCGGAAAAGAATGCTCATTCCTCCCGACTCCGGGCTCAAGTCAATCAGATCGCGCAAGTGGCCATCGAGTTGTCCGTTGAGAGAGGCACGACCTATCTAAGCATCCTCAAGGCGGAGGCCAGGGATTTGGATAATCTGCACAAACGGCTGCGGTACTGGTCCAAGGATCTGACAGTCACTTTCGAGCAGGAAAAGATGGACAGCGGTCTCATAGACATGGGACTCAGGCTCAAAGACTTGCGCAGGAAGCGAGGACTCTCCCAAACCGAACTTGCCAAGCTGGTTGGCGTGACTCCCAGTACGATCTCTCAAGTGGAAAGCAACTTTATCTATCCTTCCGTGCCCACTCTGCTTAAAATCGCTGAAGTGTTGTATGTTGAAGTCAGCTCCCTGTTTCAGCCCAAAGTGGAACCGAGGAACAGGACGGTTTTTCCCGAGACGCAAGCCGCCGAAGTCAAAATACCCAATTTCCCGGAGGAAAGTATTTTTGCCAAGATACTGACACCGTTGGATTTCGAGGCGAAGGCCGTCCCCTATGTGATCGAGATCCCCGCAGGGAAATCGATCCCTTCGCATTTCTTCATCCACAAGGGAGACGAGTTGGGCTATCTGCTCGCAGGTAAGCTACGGCTGAAGATGCAAAAAGCCATGTACACGGTCCGAACGGGGGACGTAGTATACTTGTCCGCGGAGATGCCCATCGAATGGGAGAATCCGGGGCCGGGAGCGGCCAAACTGCTCTGGATCAAAGTCAATTAGAGGGAAGAGGTCATGACCCCTTTTCTTTTCGGCGGGTGGGGGCCGGAGGACCCAAGTCCCCCGGCCGTGAGAAAGACTGCGATGCTTACAGGAAGGTGAGGTAGCGTTTCAGCTCCCACGTAGTGACGTGACGCATGAATTCGCCCCACTCGCCTTTTTTCAGACGGATATACTCGCCGGCGATGGGGCCGAGGGCGGATTTCACCACTTCGTCTTGCTCCAATTCCTCGATCGCTTCCAACAAGTTCTGCGGCAAGAGGATCATTCCGCGTTTCCGCCGTTGCTCGTAGGACAGGTTCCAAACGTTTTCCGCACAAATAGGATCGCCGGGATCGATCTGATTCCTGATGCCGTCGAGTCCGGCGGCGACTTGCACGGCGCACAACAGATAGGGGTTCACCATGGCCGAAGGAGAGCGGTCTTCAAAACGCTTATTGTCGGGAGAACGGAACAGTTGGGTCCGGTTGTTGTCTCCGTAAGAAGCAAAAGACGGCGTCCATGTATATCCTGAAGTGGACGAGTAGACGAATTCTCCGCTCTGGATGCGGCGATAGCAATTGATCAGAGGGGAAGATATGGCTGTTATGGCCCTGACGTGTTTCAGCAGTCCGCCGACGAAATAGGTAGCCAGTTTCGATATTCCGAGTCCTTTTGAATCCTGCTCGCCGTCTCCCAAAGGAAAGAGGTTCTTACCCGTTGTGGCGTCGGCGACGTGAAAATGCAGATGGGCTGCGGAACCGGTCTTGTTTCCAAAGGGTTTGGCCATGAACGTGCAGATGGCCCCGAATTTATTGGCGATCTGTCCAGCCATCATGCGGAAAAGGGTCAAACGGTCGGCAGCGTGAAGGGCGTCCGTCCACCCGAAATTGATTTCGAATTGTCCATTGGCGTCTTCATGGTCGCTCTGATAGATCTCGAATCCCATCTGGTTGCCATAGCGGATGATTTCCTGAAGGTAATCCATGGCCTGGCAAATGCCTCTGAAATCATAGCACGGCTTGGACAATGTATCGATTCCGAGCGGATCCCAAGGCTTGATGGTTCCGTCCTCGTTGCGCTGCACCAGGAAATGCTCCGGTTCGAACCCTCCGTTGTACGCGTATCCCTCTTTAGCGAACTCATTCAGCATTCGTTTCAGATTGGTTCGAGGGCAATACGGCCAGGATTTGCCGTCTACGAAAAGGTCGCAGTTGACCACGGCCACATTGGGCTTCCACGGCAACTGGCGGAATGTTTCGACGTCAGCGCGGGCCATGAGGTCGTGACTCTCGGGGCCTTGACCTACACCCCACACGGCGCCGCCGGCGAATCCCGCGCCACTGTCCACGATGTCATCGAAACATTCGACCGGCACCTGCTTAACCTTCGGTCCTCCATGGATGTCGACGAATTGAGCCAGAATAAACTCGATTCCTTCTTTTTTAAGCCTCCCTCGAGCCAGTTCTCTCTTCTCGTGTTCCGTCATTGCTTTGTCCTCCTTTTCCATTTCTGATGCCACCATCATTTGCCTCCTGAAATTACAACTTCGGGAGCCGAGCACTCCTCGTTTTCCTGCCTGAACAGTGGTGTCCGGCGATGTCCTGAAAAGCGATTTCGCGCGCGCCCGAATCGCTTACAGCTTACGTTGAGATTACACTTGCCCGGATTACAGAGGGTTGCCCATAACGTGTCCCGATCTTCCGGGATCCTTGGAGCCCGAGGAGCGGAACCAGCCCCTACAAGGCGCGCGGGGGATGTGCTTAATTCCCAGCGCCGCCGCCGGAAGGGGGACGATAGGCGAGTTTTGGCTCAATGCCGGCTCGATGCTAACGTTTCCGAATGAACCCAGCTAAAAGAAAGTTAATGTTAACAGATGTTTACCCTGTGAACCGATTGGATCTCCGGTGAGTCGAATCGTGGCTGTTAAGGAGCACTTAACCACCAGCAATCATTCATACCATTATCCGGCCTCATTTTCCACTAGGAATTAGAGATTTTTTTCTTAGGGGTAAAAAAAATTTATTGACAATAAATTTAGCCTTATGTTATAGACACCCGCGCTTTAATGTACTAAGATTGATATCATTTAAGGCCGTTATCTATGGTTCATTTCGATTCGGTCCCTTAGTGCGTTTGGAAGAGCCGGCTGAATGCGGACAACCTGAAATGGTCTTTCATGCAACCTCTTTTGGAATTCCCGCATCTTGTCGATCTGATCTGTGTTTGACATGTACTGAACAGTGGTTGCGAGGAAGTCTGCCCTTCCTGGGCAATTGAGGACTTCGGATTCAGGCCGGATTCCATTTATCACGTATACGACTTGGAAAATACCTAAGAATTTTAGGCTCATGAAAGGAGTGCGAACGTCATGTTCAAGCGAGGGAAATTGGGGGGATTGGACGGAGGTCAGTATCGTCCGCTAACCGATTCGGATGTTCGGAAGGTGCATCAGGCTATTATACGAATCATGTCCGAAATCGGAATTAAGGTAGCCAACAGAAAGGGCTTCGAGCTTTTTAAGTCCAAAGGAATGAAGACTGACGAAGAGAAGAAACTCGTTTTCATCAGTCAGGGATTATTGGAAGACTGCATCGACGCCGCTCCTTCGGAGTTGATTCTCCACGCTCGCGGAAATCCGGATAACAATATCGTTGTGGGGGGAAAACGAGTTCATTTTGGAAGCGGGGGAACGGCTCTCAACATTCTGGACCTGGAAACCGGCGAGAAGCGCCATTCCACGTTGGAAGACGTGCAGAACGTTTCCAAGCTGCTGGACTATCTCGACAATGCGCACTTTCAGGTCATACCCGTATATCCCAATGATCTGCCCATAGAAAAGGTGGACATCAACCGCTTCTTCGCGGCGATTAACAATACCAATAAGCATTGTCAGGGTGGGGTTTATACGATCAAGGGGACCAAAGAAGTGGTGGACATGTGCTCCATGATCGCGGGCAGCCGTGAAAAACTGCAGAAGGAGCCGTTCATTTCGTTTATCACTTGCGTCATCAGTCCGTTGGAGATCGACCAGACCTACGGCGACTTACTGATGACCTGCGCCGAATCGGGGCTTCCCCTGTCCATTCCGGCGGAACCGCTCACCGGAGCCACAGGACCTATCACCATTGCCGGAAACGTGGCCAATCTTTGCGCCGAGACGCTGGCGGGCCTTTGTCTGGCCCAATTGGTCAACTGCGGTACTCCCGTGCTGATGGCTTGCACCTCAACCTCCACGGATCTCAGAACGATGAGTTACGCGTCCGGTTCCGTGGAGGAGGGACTGATCAATGCCTGCGCCGCCCAGATGGCCCAGTTTTACGGGCTTCCCTATTACGGAACCGCCGGGCAGTCGGACTCCAAGATAGTGGATGCTCAGGCCGGATTCGAGGGCGCCATTACGAACTTGCTGGTGGGCATGGCCGGAGGAAACTTCATTCACGACGCGCTGGGGCTTCTGGAATTCTGCTTGACGGCCTCTTACGAAAAGTATGTTATGGATAACGAGATACTCGGCGAAGTCGTGCGCGTCCTGAAGGGAGTCGAAGTAAACGACGAGACGCTGGCGGTGGACGTTACCGCATCCGTCGGTCCCGGTGGAAACTTCATCCAGGAAGACCACACATTCGAACACATGCGGAACGAGCATTTCGTGCCGACTGTGGCGGACCGGCAGCCTCGGGTGAACTGGGAGAAGGCCGGCCGAAAGGACACCTATACCCGCTGCAAAGAGATTGTACGGGACGTGCTCCAGAACCACAAACCGATTCCCGTTAACGAAGAGATCGTAAAGGCCATAAGGGCCAAGTATCCGAACTTCGTGCAGTAACACGCGGAAACACACAGGCCTTTACGGATGGAGTGAAAGGTCTAAGAAGGAGACGAACCGTCTCCGCATTTATTGACTTAGGAGGAGACTCATGGCGGACCTGACAAAGGTTGTCGATGCGGTTTATAAAGGCAGACTTAAAGAGATACAGGGACTGGTTCAGGAGGCGTTGGACACCGGAGCGGAACCTAATACGATTCTTGATGAAGCGCTGGTCAAGGGAATGGATGTGGTCACCCAGAAATGGAAAGAAGGCCAGGTATTCGTTCCCGAGGTCCTACGCTCCGCCAAGACCATGCAATCGGGCATGGACATACTGAAGCCGTTTCTGGTGAAAGGCTCGGGAGAAGCTAAAGGCGTCTTCGCCATCGGAACGGTCAAAGGCGACTTGCACGATATCGGAAAGAATCTGGTAGCCATGTTGCTGGAAAGTGTCGGTTATAAGGTGATCAACCTGGGCATCGACCTGGATCCGAGCGTGTTCGTCGAACAGGTGGAGAAAGGTGTTAAGTACCTCGGGATCTCGGCGCTTCTGACCACCACGATCCCTCAGATGAAGGTGATCATTGATTCGTTGGAAGAGGCCGGACTCAGGAGCAAATGCAAGGTTTGGGTTGGCGGAGCCCCGGTGACCCAGGAATATGCCGAAGAGATTGGAGCGGATTTCTACGCCGTGGACGCGGCGCACTGCATCGATCAACTGAACAGCCTGCGATAAGGCCGGCTTGTCTGACCGAAATGACCTGCCCCTCGCTTTAATGGGGCGGGGACCGACACCCCAAGACTGCCGCATCCCATCATGTGGGCCAAAATCTCCTCATCCGGGGGAAGTTTTCCGCCGGATGAGGACTTTATTTTATAAAGGGTTGAATCATGATCGTCATTGGAGAACGGATTAATACGAGTCGAAAGGCCATCAACGAGGCCTTGGGAAGACGCGATCGGGTGTTTTTCCAGGAGGAAGCCCGCAAGCAGGAAGCGGCGGGGGCCACCTTCATCGACGTGAACTGTGGATCGAGACTGAAATCGGAATTCGAGGATTTCATGTGGCTGGTGGAAGCGGTTCAGGAAGTGGTGTCCATTTCCTTGTGTTTGGACAGTCCGGACCCAAAGGTGCTTGCCGAAGGGCTGAAGAGAGTAAACAAGCGCCCCTTGATCAATTCCATCACCCTCGAAAAGGAAAGATACGCCGCTCTGGCGCCCATCATCGAGGGAGATGCCGCGGATGTGATCGGCTTGTGCATGGACGATACGGGGATTCCGAACACTTCGGAAAAGACCGTGGAGAATGCCCTGCGCCTAGTGGAGAAACTCGAGGGATTGGGCCTGAAGCGTTCCAGCATTTATTTGGATCCCCTTGTTCAGCCCGTCAGCGTGGATACGGAAAACGGCAAGGCCGCGTTGAAATCGATTTCGACCATCATGCAGTCGCTTCCCGGCGTGCATACTACGTGCGGGCTCAGCAATGTATCCTATGGGTTGCCCGAGCGCTTTCTGGTGAACCGAACCTTTTTGGTTTGCGCCGTGGCCCATGGACTGGACTCCGCTATAATTGATCCTCTCGACAAGAAGATCATGACCAGTGTCATTACCGCCGAGATGATCATGGGGAAAGACGAATACTGCGGCGAATTCATCGATGCCATGCGCGAAGGAAAGCTGGTAAGTTAGGCGTGATGGCTGCTTATGACAGAGAACAGAAGCAATTCCGACCGAGTGGTCGGACTCGGCATTGACGTCGGGGGAACGTTTAGCGACTCGGTCCTGTTGGACCTCAATGCCGGACGTGTGTTGTCCAAAGCCAAGAGCCCTACCACCCATGATGACCTGGTCAAAGGCATCGAGAGGTCGGTAGGGCTCTTGGACGAGAGCCTCTTCCCTGAAATAAGGCTCGTCTCCCTATCCACCACCCTCGCCACCAACGCGCTGGTTGAAGGAAGGAAAAGCCGGATTGCCGCCATCCTTCCGGGGTACAAACCGTCCCAGTGCCCTCAGGAATTCATTCGGGACATTCATTTGGTGAGAGGAGGGCACACGGCTGAGGGGGTAGAGCTGGCGTTTCTGGATCTCGAAAGCGTCCAACGCATTGTCGAAGATACGCGGGAGAAGGTCGAGGCGTACGCGATCAGTTCGTATTTCAGCACTCGCAATCCATCCCACGAATTACAGATCAAAGAACTTGTCGAAAGATTGGCTCCGGGAAAACCGGTCGCGTGCGGGCACGATCTGTCGCTGAAACTCAACGCCGGGCATCGAGCTACAACTACGATCCTGAACGCTCACCTGATCCCCCTTATCCGGGACCTGCTCCAGTCCGTAAAGAAAGTGCTCGTCAATTATTCTATCCAAGCACCCCTGATGGTGGTCAAAGGAGACGGCAGCCTGTTTCGTGAGGAAGTCTGCCTCGAAAGACC
Organism: Deltaproteobacteria bacterium; assembly: GCA_016208165.1. Taxonomy (NCBI): domain Bacteria; kingdom Pseudomonadati; phylum Myxococcota; class Myxococcia; species Deltaproteobacteria bacterium. The sequence goes on along the minus strand of JACQYL010000024.1, from coordinate 93,574 downwards.
CGTGGAAACCATACTCTCCGGACCTGCTGCGAGCGTCGTGGGGGCCGGTTTCCTGTTAAAGGGCTCGGCCGAGGAAGCGGTCGTTCTGGACATCGGGGGCACCACCACCGATATCGCCGTCCTGAAGGGAGGGCTTCCGAGACTCAATGACAAGGGCGTGGCCGTGGGACCCTGGCAAACCCACGTGGCCGCCGTGGATGTCCGTACAGTCGGATTGGGCGGTGACAGCCACATCCGGACCGACCACGCCGGTGAAATTCAGATCGGCCCCCAGAGGGTGGAACCCTTGTGCGTCCTCGGGATGCGTTTCCCCCGGTTACAACGCCAGCTCGAGTCCGTCCTGGCAACGCCGGCAAGGGATCCCCGATTCACTCCGACCGCCTTCTGGTTCAGGACCGACAAACCGGAGCCGAGCCGTCTCGCGGACAAAGAGCGAAAGCTGCTGCGCGTTCTCTCCGGCGGCCCGTTGAACATCTTTGAATTCGCCAAGTCCCTGGACGCCTATCCGGTCACTTTCGTAGACGATCTCACCCGCCTGGAGCACGAACGACTGGTGCAAACAGCCGGGTTTACGCCCACGGACATGTTCCACATACGAGGTACATATACCTTCGGCAACCGGGAATGCTCGGAGACGGCCGGCCGGTTTCTGGCCGGGCAGGCGGGGGCTGATCTGAACGATTTTTTGCTCCAGGTAAACGAGATTTTCAATCGCAAAGCAGCCCTTGAAATGGTGGACAGCCTTTCTGCTCAGCCGGTTGGCTACGGCCGGCAAGAACAGACTTGCCCGGCCTGCCGCCAGATGTGGCGAAATTGCTTTTGGGAAAGAGATACCGAGGTCCGGCGGACAAACCTGGGTCCGTTCAGCATTCGCCTGTCTCTGGATTTACCGCTGGTGGGCATCGGCGCACCCGCTCACCTGCTGGTTCCAAGGCTTGCCCGCGCGGTCCACACCGAATCCATTGTGCCCGAAAATGCCGAAGTGGCCAATGCCTTGGGCGCTATTGTGGGAACGATCCTGGTAAACGGTCAGGTTCTGGTGAGACCGCTGTCACCAAAAGGATTCGCCTGTTTTACTTCCGCGGGGAAAGTCGTGCATCCCACTCTCGAGGAATCTCTGACGTACGCGCGGAAATTTCTGACCGAGCATCTCAGCGGAGAGGTCCGCCGCTTCGGAGGTAATGGAGCGGAATTGAATCTCCGGGAAGAAAGAAAACAGGCCAACCTGTCTTCAGGACAAGAGATCCTCGTGGAAGTGATTCTATACGGGCAGGCTGTCGCAAAACCGAGATTTCAAACTACGCATGGAAAACCTAGTTGATTCACGTTACCTTTCAGCCTAGCAATAAGACAGCCGAGGCGAACCCCGGCGAACGGATCATGGACGTCGCCGTGAGAGCGGGCGTCAAGATTGCTTCCGATTGTGGCGGCCGGGGCAAATGCGGGCGATGCCGGGTTGAGTTCGAAGCGGCTGCTGCCGAAGGAGCGGTCTCCGATGTGCTCGGCGCAGAAACGGCGTTGCTGCCGGAGAACCGGGACGGTTACGTGTATCGCCTGGCCTGTCTGACGCGAGTTCTCGATGATTGCATCGTAATCGTGCCGCCGGAGAGTCGTGTTTCCGAGGCCGCGCCGCGAAAACCCTTTACCAGGTACAAGATCCCCATCCGGCCCGCCGTGTCCAGGCGCACCGTGACACTCGAATCCGTGAATCGGAAGGGGCCCTTTCTTTCGTTTGCAGCGCGAATCCGGAATGCCCTTCGCGAGGGTGAAGCGAATCCCATCGCCGGGCCGAGTTTCCCCGTATTGTCGGAGGCGTCGGCCTCTCTGAAAGGAAAGGCGTGTCCCGAGATCACCGCCACGCTCTTCAAGGATACGTCAATCCTACAGATACGGCCGGGAGTACGGGAGGAGCTCTTCGGAGTGGCCCTGGATCTGGGAACGACTTCGCTGGTGGCTTTTCTCTGCGACCTGAAAAGGGATCGGATCGTGGGCGTGGCTTCCGGACTGAACCCGCAAGTCAGCTATGGAGAAGACGTTATTTCACGCATCGCGCAAGTGCAGAAGGACCCGTCAAAGCTGGAGATCATGCAAAAGGCGCTGGTGGATGCGGTGAATGGACTCATCCGGCGCACGGCGGAAGAAGCGGGCGTTTCCAGTGACGATGTACTCGACGTTGTGGCTGTCGCGAATCCGACCATGCAGCATCTGTTTTTGGGCCTGAATCCGGTTTCTCTGGGCGAAGCGCCCTACCTGACGGTGTGCTCCGAGGCCGGAGAGGTGGAAGCGCGCCACTTGAACCTTCAGGTCTTTCCGTATGCGCGTGTGCACGTACTGCCGTTATTGTCGGGTTTTGTCGGAAGCGATACGATTTCGGCTCTCATCACCCGGAAACCGGAAGACCTCCGGGGAAACGTCCTGATGGTGGACGTGGGTACGAATGGCGAACTGGTGCTGTCCAGGGACGGAATTCTCACGGCCACTTCGTGCGCAACAGGGCCTGTGTTCGAGGGCGCTCAGATCAGATGCGGCATGCGGGCCGCGCCAGGGGCCATCGAAAAGTTCCGAATGGACGAAAACGGCGGAGCGATCCAGTTTCGGGTGATTGCGGATCAGGAAACCCAAAAGCCGCCCAGGCCGCGGGGCATATGCGGTTCGGGCGTTATTTCAGCCGTAACGGTGCTCCTTCGCGCGGGTATCGTGCGAAAAGACGGGGCGTTCGATCTCGACTGCGGTCATCCCAGCCTTCGGATCAACGCCGCGACGGGTGTTGCCGAAGCGGTGCTGGTTCCGGCAACGCGGACTCAAACAGGCCGGAACATCGTGATTACACAGAACGACATTCGCGCGGTTCAACTGGGCAAAGCCGCCCTGAGAGCGGGAAGCGAGATTCTGATGAAGGACGGAGGGATCGAGCAATTGGACCGCATCTTACTGGCCGGCACCTTCGGCAATTACCTGGATCCCCAGGAAATCCTCGATATCGGCATGTTTCCTCCGATTGACGTCGACCGGATCGAGCCCATCGGAAACGCGGCCGGTGACGGGGCCCGACTGGCGCTGTTCAGTTTGGACAAACGCCTGGAAGCCGTCGATCTTGCCGATCGAATCCAAGTGGTCGAACTCTCGATGCGACCCGACTTCCAGGAAGTCTTCGTCGATTCCATACAATTCTAATGGTGCGTACTCATGTCATCGCCTGCGGAGTGATGCGGGAAGAGCTTTCCTGCCTGCCGGTCCACGGGGTCACCTTCACTTTTCTCGAGCAGGGGTTGCATCTAACGCCGACAAGGATGCGTGGGCCGATCCAGGAAGCCATCGATTCGATTTCCGGAAAGAACATCCGTCGCATTGTGTTGTGTTACGGGCTGTGCTCCAACGGTGTGGTAGGCGTACGGGCTTTGGAACAACCTTTGATCATGCCCAAGATCCACGATTGCATACCCATGTTGCTCGGTTCCGAGGGAGTATGGCGAAAGGAACAGGATCGAGAACCAGGTACATATTTCCTCAGCACAGGGTTTATCAAGAATGGAGCGGCTCCTTTGGATCGCCTGAAAGCCTATTGTGGGGTAATGGATCGGGAAGATGCGGAGTGGGGGCTCAGGGAGGAGTTCAAACACTACCGTCGACTGGTTTGGATTGAAACCGGCCAGGACCCGACGGGGTCGTTCAAGTCCTACGCCGGGCGGAACGCCGAGTTCTTGGGGCTGGCATTCGAAGAAATCAAAGGGAGTCTGGATCTGTTCAACCGTGTTTTAGCGGGAGGAGGTGAAGGAGACAGCCTCGTAATCCCTCCGGGAGAAGAAGTGAAGGCCCACTTGTTCTATCGATCGCCGTGGTGAGGAACCAAACCCTACGGACAAGGCCGCATAGGCCTGGTTACGCTCGCATCACCCGCGGACCCATGTCGCCCCGGCTTCGTGGATAGGGGGCTGAAGCCAGGGACGACGAGCCAAGGTGATTCATGGGTGGCCCGGAGAAATTCAACATCCGGGAAATCGGGTCAAACGCAATGTCGCCTGCATTCAAACCACTCCGTATCGTATGTTGTCAATGCGGTCGGGCATTTAAGGCGCGTGCGCTTGCTTCTCTTTCTCAAGTCATTTCCAAACCCGGCTCCATCCGCCGATGCTCGTTTCGAATCTCGTAACATCCGATACATCGTTTCGTGAACAATATGGAGTATCCTTTTCCGGGGTTTCCTGGTATACGAATGCGTTATCGATCCAACGGAGCGATCACCCTTCACAATTCCGGCGTACCAATTCCCGATGTTCGAACGGTAAGCGATCATGTTTTCAAAACGTTCCAGAATTCTGACCGCGGTCGGGCGTCTGTTCCGATCCGAGGAGGCGCCGGAGGGTCGATCCGGTCCTACGCTCGAAGCAAACGGCAGTGGAACGTTTGACGGACGGGTTCCACCGCCCGCCTACATCAACGTGGAAACGACACAAGCGTGCAATCTTCGTTGCCGGATGTGCGCTCAGGCCAATGCAGGTCCCAAGCAGGGCCCCCAACACATCGACTACGCGCTTTTTCACGACATATCCGAACAGGTATTTCCATTTGCCGACCTCTTTTCTCCTTCCGTATCGGGGGAACCGCTCATGACGAAACGGTTTCCCGAGATCCTAAGGCAGGCGGATCGCTTTGGTCTCAAGGTCGAAATCAACACCAACGCCATGCTTTTGGATGAGGCCAGGGTGAACATGCTTCTGCCCAGTCTGGGCATGCTGATCGTATCTTTTGACGGAGCCACGAAAGACACCTTCGAGAGCATAAGGATAGGAGCCGACTACGAGACCGTCCTCGGAAACGTCGAGCGGTTCGCGAGGGCGCGAGACAAGATGCCCGGGGAGTGTCGCCCTGTTTTGGGCATGAATTGCGTTCTCATGCGTCGCAATGTGTTCGAGCTTCCGGAAATGGTCAATTTGGCCTGCGATCTCGGGTTTGATTGCCTGACGGTGCATCACATGTTTCCCTTTTCTGCCGATACGCGAAAAGAATCGCTTGTGCACTACATGGAACTGGCCGTGGACTGCATCGAGAAAGCGCTGGATCGCGCCGGAGCCCTCGGGTTCCCGCTGTCCGTAAAGGCGTTGGACCGGGTGACGGCGATCACGGTGGCTCCGGACATGGGCGCTAAGTCGTCCATGATGCATGACCTGGAGAAAGCGCTCCATGGAAGGGGAGTCAACGAATCCCTCATTCCGGAGTTCCCGATGGGTTTGTCCAATAACCCGGACTATGAGGGTATCCGGAAACGTAGGGACGCTGCCTGGGACGGCGCATCTTTTATACGACCTCATGAGGGCGAATCCGAGGCTGCCGAAGGCGCTGCGATTGATGTATGCGAATTTCTCTGGCGCAGGTTATACGTCCGCATGGATGGGACGATCTCCACGTGCTGCGTCCCGGGAGCGCCGCTGCTTGGACCGCTTTCGAAACAGGGCTTCCAGGCCGTGTGGGACGGCCCGGAATACAGGGCGTTGCGGCTGGGATTGGTCCGGAAAAAGCCCCAGCCGTTGTGCGCCGGATGCCAGCATGTAAAACGTCTTTCCGATCCCAAGGAGATCGATCGATGGCTTCACGGCAGGCGAGTTCCGGAAGAAGGCGCTTACTCCATGCTGGATCAGGTTTTTGACCCGGAGCGCAAGGTATCCGAGGAGTCGGAGCCGGTGCAGTATGGGACCTTTCTCCGTGCTCCGGGCGTGGAATGGATGCCCGTCGAGAATGCTGAAGGATATGAAGTCGAGTTTTCCTTGGACAATTTTCGGACGGTGGCCTTTAATACAAGCATCCATGGAGGTCTGATAGCAGACTCCAGATACAATCTCCCGGATTGGGCCTGGAACCTTTCTCCTCTAAATAAAACAGTTCAATGGCGTGCGTTCGGCATTGTTGGACGCAACAGAGTGGAGGCTGGGAGAGGTGCGGTGTCAAGGACCGGCCGTTTGTGATCTATTGATGGCGCGTGTGTTTCGTGTTCCATTGACGGCTTCATAGGAGGCGGTTTCGGTGGCGTGTTGGAAATCCGAAGGGCTTTCAAGAGCCCGGCCGCTCCGCTCAAGGATTCGACATCTCATCGTCGGACTCACACGATTACCACCAGACCTGCCCTGATGGACCAACAGGAAATTGCCGTTGAATGTTAAAGGAAATTGGCTTAATGTTATCTGGTTAAGGATGGCGGTATCCCAGACCGGAGGTTCGGGTATTCCGATGAATTGTCGACGAGTTCCCTACATTTATCCCCTTGTGTGGATCGTTTGCGCCTTCTTGCTTTCGGGATGCGGTAACGGGGGTGAGCCGAATGCGTCCACGGGAGAAGATCATGCGCCCGTTGTAGAGACGATCACGATTGAAGCCGCCGACCTACCCATACGGGTCCGTTACGTGGGATCCACTCGTCCGGAAGCCTCCGTGGTTCTCGAAGCTCGCGTACCGGGTCTGATCAAAAGCTACTTCGCCGAGCTTGGAGAGAGAGTCGCTAAAGATTCGGTTCTTGCCCGCATCGAGGATGTGGACTACGTGCTGGCGGTCAGAGAGGCCGCTGCGAATCTCGAGCTGGCCCAAGCCCAATTTGATTCCATTCGCAAAACCCACGGGCGCATAAAGGAGCTGTTGCCGAAACAGGTCGTTCCACAAGAACGCGCCGACACGGTGGAAGGCGAGATGCTGGCCGCACAGGCTCAAGTGGCCCGGATGGAGTCGGTGTTGGAGATAGCCAAAGAGCGGCTCAGCGAGTCCCGAATTATCTCTCCCATGGACGGCTGGGTGGCTGAGCGGTTTGTCGAGATCGGCGCCAATGTGGATCCCGGCGAGCCGTTGTTCAGAATCGTGGACCTCTCCCTAATCAAGGTAGTGATTTTCGTTACGGAAATCGACTACGGATATCTCAAACCGGGGCAGACGGCGGATATCGCGGCAGACGCCTATCCCGACCGTCGCTTTTCGGGCGCCATCCAGCGTCTGGGGGTCGAGGCGGATGAGCGCACCAACACCTTTAAAGTGGAAATCCGCGTGCCCAATCCGGAGGGAGTGCTCAAGGCCGGCATGAGCGCCGAGGTGAAGTTGGTGCGTAAAATAGTTCCCGGTGCGGTTTTTGTGCCTCAGAGCGCCATACTATACAGGGAAGGAGGCCCTCGTGTGTTTATATTGGACGAGCACGGGATTGCACACGAACGAGCCATCACTCTGGGTGAAGCATCGGGAGACCAAATCCGGGTTCTGTCCGGTTTGAACGATAAGGAAACACTGGTCGTCAAAGGACAGCACTACATACGGGAAGGCTCCAAGCCCAGACTGCAATTGCAGAAACAACCATCGCCCAATAACAGCCCTTCTTGAAGTTCATGATCTATCTCAAATATCTTCAAACGTATTCTCGTCTGTTCCTGTTCCTATCCGTCATTCTGCCGGTGGTTTGCGGAGTTTTGGCTTACCAGTTTCTTCCGAAAGAGGGAAATCCCGAGATCACGGTGCCGGTATCCGTGGTGGTAACCCCTTTCCCCGGAGCATCGCCCGAAGAGGTCGAGAAGCTGGTGACCACCAAAATCGAGGAGGAACTGGACAAGCTGGACGATGTAAAGGAAATCCGATCCTCGAGCAGCGAGAACATCAGCATCGTAGTGATCGAATTCGACGTCGATTCCGACATCGACCGGCGGATCCAGGATGTAAAGGAGGCCGTATTCAACGCCGAATCCGAAATCCCGGAAGAAGCGGAAGACAGCGTAGTCGAGAAGATCGATTTCTCCGACATTCCATTGATGATTGTATCCGTGACCGGGGACCAACATCCTCTGAAGTTGAAAAGGATCACGGAGGATATCGCGGATGAACTGGAAAAGATTCCCGAGGTGCAGGACACCATCATCAGCGGCGGATTGACCAGGGAAGTTCAGATACTGGTCCACCCGGAGAGGTTGGACGAGTATCATCTCACCATACTGGATGTGTACAGCGCCGTGCTGGGCTCGGACGTGAATCTGCCCGCCGGCAACATCACCGTATCTCAGCGGAAATACCTCGTGCGGATCCTCACCGAAGTCGAGCGGGTGGAGCAGTTCCGTCGCGTGCCGGTGGCCACTTGGGAAGGCCGTGTGGTTTTTCTGGACGAGGTGGCGGATATTCAAGACGGTTACGAAGAAGATCGCTCCTTCTCCCGGGTGGACGGAAGGCCCGCGGTATCTATCGCAATCACCAAACGACCCGGCGCCAATATTCTCGAGACTTCGAGCAAGGTGCGACATCGGCTGGAACAGCTCGAGCAGGATCTGGCCGCAGGAATCAAAACGTTTGTCACCGCGGACCAGGCGAAATATGTCAAACAGGATTTCGACCTGATGACGAACAACGCCGTTTCAGGCTTTATCCTGGTCATCATGGTCCTGTACTTCGCCATGGGGTTCCGGAACGCGCTGCTGACGTCGCTGGCCATACCATTGAGTCTGGCTACATCCTTCTTTGTCATGTACTTGATGGGCCTGAGCAACAACTCCATGGTGCGGTTCAGTCTCGTCCTCTGCATCGGCATCCTGGTGGACAATGCCATCGTTGTGGTGGAGAACGTGTACTACCATTCCCAGTTGGGGAAAGACCGGGTTCAGGCCGTAGTGGATGGGGTGTCCGAGATCGCGATGCCGGTCATTTCCTCCACTCTGACCACGGTTGCCGCGTTCGTACCCATGCTGTTGATGACGGGGGTGGTCGGCGCCTGGATGGCTTTTATGCCCAAAACGGTCAGCGTGGCCCTCCTGTCCTCTCTGTTTGTGGCTTTGGTGGCCAATCCCCTCATCCTCATGCGTGTGTTGAAAGGACGGTCCAAGGGGGCGAGCAAAGAAAGGCACACTCCGGAAAAGGATCTGGCCCGGACGAAACGGGTTTATCAACCCGTATTGATTTGGGCGCTCAATCATCGGAAAACCGTGGTGTTGGCGTGTGCGCTCCTGTTCTTCGCATCCCTGGGATTACTGGGCGCAAAAGTCATCGAAGTGGAAATGTTTCCGGATGCCGACTTCGACTACATCTATATAGAGATCGAAACACCACCTGGGACCGACATCGAAGTTACGAACCTGGCGGTGCTCGAGATGGAAAGCGTGATCCGGCGGCTGGCGCCCGAGGCGGTGCGTGTGGTGAGTACGGTGGGCAGCCGAGGTCAGAGCGCGTACGAAGTGTCCGTCCAAACCGGCAACAACAGTAACTATGCGGAAGTGACCATCGAACTCAAGGATGGAAAGGAGTACAAACGCGCCAAACACCGCGACATACAGCGACGCTTGCGGCCTTATATGGCGGCCTTGCCAGGAGCGGAAGTGAAGTTTCGGCCCCTGGAATGGGGACCGCCGAGAGTGGCTCCCGTAGTGGTGAAAATATTCGGTGAGGAATTGCCGACACTGATCGGCATCACGAACCAGGTGGTCGGAACCCTGGAAACGATCAGGGGAGCGGTGGAGATCACGGACGACTTCTCGGACGCGCCTCCCGAACTGCTGGTATCCGTGGACCGGACCAAGGCCGCCGCCAAGGAAGTGTCCTTGAGGGACCTGTCTTTGACCGTACGCGCGGCCATCTCGGGATTGGAAACGAAGAAATTCCGGGACGAGGTGGACGCGAGCAAGGAGTATGACGTCAACGTGCGTTTCCATGAAAGCGCGCGTCAGGATCTGGAGTTGCTGGACCGCCTCCGGGTCCGGGCCGCCAACGGATCCCTCGTTTATTTGTCCTCTCTCACGCAGGCCTCTCCCAGCAAAGGCGTGAACGTTATCCGCCATTCCAATCTCAACCGGGTTGTAAGGGTTACGGCTCAGAACATGGATCGTTCCGCCGTCGAGATTACCAACGAACTACGGGAACGGCTGAACGAACTGAAATTGCCGACGGGTTATACCATCGATTACGCCGGGGACATCGAAGAGACGCAAGAGTCGTTTGCCAGCTTGAAGCTGGCCTACATCGTGGCGTTCCTGCTCATCATGACCATCCTGGTGGCCCAGTTCAACTCGTTTTTCCAGCCCATTGCCATCATGATTTCGCTGCCCTTGAGCGTAGTGGGCGCCGTGGTCGGCTTGTTGGTGACGGGAAACAATTTCTCCATCATGTCGTTTATCGGACTGGTCGGGCTTTCGGGTATCGTGGTCAATGACGCCATCGTTCTGGTGGATTGCATCAACCGTTTTCGCAAACAGGATATGGACATCTATGAAGCGGTGGTCGAGGCGGGAAAGCAACGTCTTAGACCCATTTTGTCCACTACGATCACCACCATGGGAGGACTGGTTACTCTAACGGTCACGGACGAGCTGTGGGAGGGACTCGGTGTGGTGATCATCTTCGGAATCGGATTCGCCACCTTGTTGACCCTGGTTGTGGTGCCGGTGGGATATATGATCCTCGAGCGGTTCGCCGCCGACATGTCCGCAGCCATGTCGAAACCCTGTCCCAAGTCACGTCCTCTGCATCCCGTATATTACCTGTCCGGAAGCCGACACTTGAAAAAAGAACTGTGGATTGTTGCTGCCGTTCAATGCGTGGTTCTATTGGCCGGAGCGGCCTTCTGGGCGTTACCCCTGGTGGAAGCCCAGTTGGGACAGATCATTCAGGCTCCCACGGTGTTCAAGTGGGTGCTCGAGGCCCTGGTTTCGTACGTGGTATTCTTCCTGAAGCTGGGGGGCGTGGCGGTTCTATTACTTACCCCTACCTGGATTTTGCTCCTTCGGCTGTACTATCTGCGCTCTCAGGATTGCCAATTCATCTGGCCCGACTCAAGCGGAATTACCATAGCCGGATCGGCGGACACGCTCTACTTTCCCTGGACTGAAATCCGGGCTTGCCGTTTCCGGGACCGACTCGAAAAGGTCAAAATTCGCGCAGGCAGGCGATTGATTACCTTCGGACCGGTCGTAAGCGAGGAAGGAGATCGAATCGAGCCCTCTCTCGCGGCCTGGATCCGAAAGCCGCGGGCCAAACGGAGCAAACGAAAACAGGATTTCCAGAACCTCAAAAAGGAAATCCTGGAACGGATGGAATATCCGACGGCGAAGGTCTGAGGCCGGGGTCTTTCGGAGAGCTGCACATCCGGGTCGTTTGTCCGAACGCCCTGCTTTACCCGGACCTTCCGCCGCCGGCGGAGGAGTGGCCCCGTAGGGGCGGATTTGTCGTAGATCCTGAGCATGTCGAAGGGAAACCCGCCCCCCACATGGGTGCGTGACTTTAGAGGACGTTAGGCGGGATTGGGTTAGCGAGCGCGACTCGACGATTCGCTAAAACGGCGACCGGAACTCCGCCGTTTCGGCCAGTTCCTCCTCGATCCGCAGCAGGCGATTGTATTTACAGATCCGTTCCGAGCGCGACAGAGAGCCGGTCTTGATCTGACCCACCCCCGTGGCCACCGCGAGATCAGCAATGAACGTGTCTTCCGTCTCTCCCGATCGGTGGGAAACCACGCAGGTGTAGCCCGCCTTGTGCGCCAGGTCGATGGCGGCCAGGGTCTCTGTGATCGTCCCGATCTGGTTTACTTTGATCAGAACGGAGTTGGCCACCCCTAAGTCCAGACCCCGCCGGATACGGGACGTGTTGGTCACAAAGAGATCGTCGCCCACGAGTTGGACACGGTCGCCCAGCGCGTCCGTGAGATCCTTCCATCCGTCCCAGTCGTTTTCGTCCAGGCCGTCTTCAATGCTGACAATGGGGAATCGTCTTACCCAGTCCATGTAGAACTCGATCATTTCCCGGGCGCTTTTCCTGGAGCCGTCGGATTTCTTGAAGTGGTACCGGCCGTCCTCGAAAAAACTGGACGCCGCAGGGTCGAGGGCCAGAGCAACGTCCTTGCCGGGATCGTACCCGGCGGCGCGGATGGCTTCGAGAATCACTTCCACGGCTTCCTCGTTGGACTTGAGGTTGGGAGCGAAACCGCCCTCATCTCCCACCGCGGTGGCGTAGCCGTTTTTCTTGAGCACCTTTTTCAGGGAGTGAAATACTTCGGCGCCCATGCGCAGCGCCTCCCGAAAGGTAGGACCTCCCAGAGGCATGATCATGAATTCCTGCAGATCCACGCTGTTGTCCGCGTGTTCTCCTCCGTTCAGTATATTCATCATGGGCATGGGAAGACGGCGGGCGGCGGGTCCTCCAAGGTAGCGATACAGCGGCAATTCGAGATAGGCCGCCGCCGCCTTTGCCACGGCCATCGACACGCCCAGTATGGCGTTGGTGCCCAACGTACCTTTGTTCTTACTGCCGTCTAGCTCGATCATGGCCAAGTCGATAGCGACCTGATCCAGTACGTCCATTCCCGTCAGTTGGGGTGCAATCTGCTCCCGCACGTTTTGAACGGCTCGGAGTACGCCTTTTCCTCCAAACCTGTTCTTGTCGCCGTCCCTCAGCTCCACCGCTTCGTGCTCTCCCGTGGAGGCTCCGGAAGGTACGGCCGCCCGCCCCAGAATTTCGCAGGCGAGGATGACGTCCACCTCCACAGTGGGATTTCCTCGGGAATCGAGAATCTCTCTTGCATCAACGCGGACGATCGAGCGCATATGGTTTCCTCCCAATCTCTAATGATCCGGCCGGCTTACTGTTTTTCCAAACGCCGCACCGATTGGATGACCACCGGTTTGGCGGGCACATCACGATGGGGTCCGACGGACGTGGTTTGCACATGTTCGATTTTGCGAACGACATCCATTCCATCGATGACCTTACCGAATACGGCGTAGCCATATCCCTTCGGGGTCTCGTTTTGGTGGTTGAGAAAATCGTTATCCTTGACATTGATGAAGAATTGCGCGGTTGCGCTGTCTACGACGGAAGTCCTGGCCATGGCGATCATCCCCGTGTCGTTGCGGAGACCGTTCGAAGCTTCGTTTTTGATGGGGGGCAGCGTCTCCTTCTGCTGCATATTCTCGCTAAATCCTCCCCCCTGAATCATGAAGTTAGGGATCACCCTGTGAAAGATAGTGCCGTCGAAAAACTTGTCATCCACGTATTTGAGAAAGTTCTCCACGGTTACGGGAGCCTTGCCGGCATCGAGTTCAATCTTGATCACGCCTTCGGATGTTTCCATCACTACGATCGGATTCTTTTCTGAAGTCATACTTTTTTCTCCTGAAAATGCGGGTTGCAGTCCCACGCATAGCCCGATAACCAAAGCAGCAACGAGCAACAACTTGTCACGCATGTTCTTCCTCCTTTTGCACTAAGTGACCGTCCGGGAAATGAGAAACCCGTTACAGCCTTACTTCGGCTCTATTCAGCGCCGGAAAGGCGCCCCGGCCCGGTTTCCTCACGCCATCCGGTTCGGACGGATAAACCGCTCTGCGAGCGCGCTATAAGGGACCGTGATATCCAAGTAGCTTGCATAACACATCCGCACGGCGGCTTCAACGAGAGACTACACGGAATGGAGAGCCGTGTCGAAACCTTCACGAAGGATTCCGATCAGTTTTTCCTTCGCTTCGGAAAATCCGGGTGCGTGCGCTCCCAGTTCCTCGCCCAGGGAAGTGACCTTCAGACCCTCGATGCCGCAGGGACGGATCAGCGAGAAGTAGCGAAGGTCGGGCGATACATTGAGACTCAGACCGTGGAAACTCACATATTTCTTTATGGCGACCCCGATAAACTCGATTTTGCGATTTTCCACGAACACCCCACGGCCCACAGGACTGCGGACACCTTTCAATCCGTACAGCGCCAGGAATCGGATGCCGATGTCTTCCAACACATGCACCAGCTTCGAAACCGAGATCCCGTTCCTCTTCAGGTCCAGAATGGGATAGACCACGAGCTGGCCCGGTCCGTGATACGTGACGTCTCCTCCCCGTTCCGTAGGCACCACCGGAACGCCCAATCGCTCCAATTCCTCCTTGGCCAACAAATTCCTTGAATCTGCCGTTCTACCCAAGGTCAAAACGTGATGGTGTTCCGTAACGAGTATGTAATCGGGAGCGGTTCGATTCAGGCTTTTCTCGTAGTGGATTCGTCTCTGAGTCTCCAGGACGGGCTCATAGTGAGTTCTACCGAGGTCTTTTATTATCAAGGGTGGGCCGGTCATGGGTTTCCACGCTATGCATTTCAATCAGAGAACCGAATGGAACGAGTCCAATACGCTGCCAACCCGGCCGGACGACAGGAATCGTCTCTTAAGCCTTTCCGGGGCTTGGTCGATGGATTCAGTTCGCTATCAGGGTCCGGCGGTTATGTGAAGACTTCCTGATCATGGGCGAAGAACCCTAGGCCGCGCTGGGATCGACCGTCTTGAAAGACGTGCAGCAGGCGGCCGGCCGTGCATGAGGGAATATGGATCACATGGACCACATCTTTGTATTTGGCATGGGAGGGCGCCAAATCGACGAACTGGTTGGGGGCCTCGAGAAAGAAGTCCTCCTTGAACCCGACCCCTTCGTCATCGGGGTAGATGGCCATGGGTATGATTCGGGCTTCCACCAGATCGTTGAAAAAATGGGTCCCGTAGGAAGCTTCCGGGGCCGATCCGGGCTCCCCGAAACAGACCTCTCCCAGGATCAACGATCTGTTGATGTCTTCATATCCGACCTTGACGCCCAGATTGATATCGTTGCTGCCCCATCTGCCCGGGCCCCAAAGGGCGTACCGTTTCGATTTCGACTCCATGGTTCTGTTGATATCGCCCACCGCCCTTCCGACGTCGAGTTTTTCCTGGGGAGTCCGGAGCTGATCGTACGCTTTCGGGTCCACATAAACCACGTATTCGATGTTTTTTACAACACTGTTGGATGTGCCCCGATTGTTTGAGAAAAGGATCTGTTCGGGATCGATGTCTTCGGGAAGATCTACGTCCCCCAACTCTTCCATTGCGGGATGAGAACGGCACTGAAGCAGGTACAGCTTGTCCCCGTCCCAGGCGAACTCGACTTCCACCGGCTGTTGGTAGGCCTCCTGCAACTTACCCAGGATCTTCTTCATTAGAGGTACAAAGGGCGTCTTGGCGAGCAAATTGTCGAACGTGATACAGGTGTTGTCAGGTTCTATGGATTTGCCTTTGAACATGGGGGGGGAAAGGTGCGAGTCTTCCGAGATGGAGACCGCGTAGTACAGATCGGGGTGGCTGATCGCTTGGAACAGCTCGATATACGATACGGTTTCCAGGACGCCTTTCTCGAGGTTCAGCACGTCCACCATTTTTTGTGAATACTTCTGAATTTGGGCCGCCGTAATTTCCGGTCGAAGCCGAGGATGGCTCAGAGGCACCATTCGGGCGTAGTCGCCCCCGATCCGATCCACGGCTCGGGTCCCCAGTCCGAAGACCATGCGGACCAGACCGTCATGCTCGTTGATGCGGGGGCTCCACTTGTACCTGTTGATGGAAAACGCCGCTCCCGCGGCCAGGGGGAAAAAATAGTTCCCGAACCGCCGTCCCGCTACCTCTTGAACGAGCGCGCTCATTCGTTCATCGAAGTCCAACAGGTTTCTTTCCCTTCTGTACGCTATGGCGCTGGGATTCAGCAAACTCAGCAGAACTTGCTTGAGCCCCCGAACAAAGCCTTTCAGTCGGTCCTCCAAAGCTCCCTGATTGGTTATGAACACGGATTGGTATTTACCGGAGAAAGCGTTGCCTGGGCTGTCTTCCAGACGGCTGGAGGAGCGAAGGATCAGCGGGATTTCCCCCACGGTCTCGAGAAATACCCGGAACTGATCCATCACGCTCGGCGGAAAAGAGGCCTCCTCGAACTTCGCCTCCTGTTCGTGGTAGGTCTTTTCAAGGGTCTCTTGGGGCTTGTACTTAACGCTGTAGCAGTCATGAAGGTCATTGTACTCAATAAAATCGGACAGAATGCCCGAATTGAAATAGTAAGACTTGGGAAGAATCACATGCTTTTCGATGTCCGGATCCCCGGCTTCAAATCTGGGAAGGATGACCCTGTAGGCCAAAAGCATTCCCGCCGCCTTGCCCCCCACTTTACCGGAGAGGCTCTCGTTCCACACGGAATGCTCGACCACGTCATAGATATCGCGGGTCGTAAGATGCTTCTTGGCAATGCCGACGAAGGGAAGTTGGCCGGAGATAAACCGGCTGATGAGCGCCACTCTCACCACTTCGGCCTCGTTGGGCGGAATGAACAGATGCCCTTCAGGTATCACACAAAATTCTTTGAGCGCCTGATGGATGGCGGCCGAAGTGGCGTCCTCCGTATTCAATATAGTGTTGAGATGGCGGAACCGGTCGCGTTTTCGGGCGAGGTTGATGTAGTCCTCGATTTCGGTGTCATTGAAGTGGGAGGCGAAGTAGAGATCGATCAGCGCATTGGTGTATTCCCGGAGCAATTCCGGACTCGCTTCTTCTTGATGCGATTGTTGAATCTTTTGCCTGGACTCGAGTTGAATGGTCTCCTCATTAATTATACCTCTTTCCGTCAGAGACGTCAGGAATATCTCCCTCATCTCGTCCAATAGATGGGGATACTGCGCCATTTTCTGAAACATTCTGTAGGCTCGAACCTGATCCATATCCGTCTCCGACGATGCTTCCCAAACAAGAGCGTGGGGTGGAACGATGCAAGAAATTCTTCCTGGAAAACCCCGTTTCGGATTATTCGAGAACTCTTTCGCCGTTTCCGGGCACCTGCACGCCGCGGTGTCGGCGTGCGTTCCTAAACCCAGCCCCTGAGCTTGCAAGCCTCCGCAACACGTTGAACAGCAACGAGGTACGCCGCATTGCGCATGTGTGTGTGTTGCCGCAAGCTCATGTTGTAGACACCTTTGAACGCCTTGGTCATGTGCTGGTCCAAGCGCAGGTGAACTTCCTCGGTTTCCCAGTAGAAGTTGGTGATATTCTGCACCTGCTCGAAATACGATACGGTTACGCCGCCGGCGTTGGCCAGAAAGTCCGGGAGAACGAAGACCCCGTTCGCACTCAGAATATCATCGGCTTCCGGTGTTGTGGGTCCATTGGCCAATTCACATAGAATCCGACATTTGATTTTGGGCGCGTTGTCCCTGCGGATGGCGTTTTCCAACGCGGATGGAAACAAGACCGTGACGGGCAGTTGAAGAAGCTCCTCGTTCGTGATTTCTTCCGCCTCGGGGAATCCCTTGAGCACGCCATGTTTCCGTTTGTAGTCCACCAGGTCGCGAGTATTGAGTCCGGAAGCGTTGTATATGCCTCCTTTGGAATCGGAAGCTGCGATGAGCTTAAGGCCCAACAGTTCCTCGCCCAGAAGCGCGGCGTGCTGTCCCGCATTGCCGAACCCTTGAATTGCCATGGTTTGTCCGTGCAGATCGATACCAAGCGCCGCGGCGGCTTCGCGCGTGACATAGACTCCACCCCGCGCCGTGGCGTCCATGCGGCCTCGCGATCCCCCAAGAGGAAGTGGTTTTCCGGTAATGACGCCGGGATGCTTGTGCCCCACTAGAGCCTCGTATTCGTCCATCATCCAAGCCATGATCTGTGGAGTCGTGTACACGTCCGGAGCCGGAACGTCCTTAGTGGACCCCAGCGCGTGCACAAGGGCGCGCACATACGCTCTGGCCAGCCGTTCTTTCTCTGTTTCGGAAAGCTCTTTGGGATTGCAGATCACCCCTCCTTTCCCACCACCGAGAGGTATGTCGACTACCGCTGTTTTCCATGTCATCCAGGCAGCCAGCGCCCGGACCGTGTCTATGGTCTCCTCGGGATGCCAGCGGATACCGCCTTTGGCCGGTCCTCGGGCCGTATTATATTGCACGCGGAACCCGCGAAAAATTCGGGTCGATCCGTCGTCCATTCGCACCGGCAACGAGCATTGTATTTCATACATAGGTCTGCGAAGAAGTTCGTGAACCGCAGGTTCCAGGCCCAGTGTTTCCGCGGCCTCATCGAGCTGTTGCTGCGCGATACTGAAGGGATTCAGCTTCTCTTCCGTCATGGCTAAGGCTCCTTTACTGCAGCCGTTCGTCGGCTGGTCCGTTTCCGTGTCGTGACGTTTTTCAAGTGTCGACTGCGATTCAATCCAACATGGGCGCTTTTGGGATCCCGCTATTTGAGCAGAGAATTCTTGGTCTTGGATATGTCGGTTTGTTCTTCCATAAGCTTTTTTATGTCGTTGAATTCACCCTTGTCGCCGAGAAAAATGCCGCCGATCACCAGATTGTCCATAATAACGACCTTCTTGTAGAAGTTTTCCCCGGAAACAACGATACTTTCGTATTCGTTCTCCGCATCGATATTTCCCATCGAGGCGAGATCGATGCCAACGACTTTCAGTATATTGGCCATGGTCGTTCCGGAGTAGACGGCCTCGCCGCCCCCCATATTGATACCCGCGATCTTACCTTGCTCCATGGCCGCAGGCCATATGCCGTACAGCATACCGTTGAATTGGGTTACGTCTCCGGCCGCAAAGACGCCTTCGCGGCTGGTTCTCATCCGTTCGTCTACGATGATTCCCTTGTCCACCTCGAGGCCCAACGGTTTTGCCAGTTCCAGGTTGGGTCGGACACCGGCGGAAACGATGACCATTTCCGCCTCGATGGTTTCGCCGCTTTCGAGCCGCACTCCCGACACCTCGTCTTTTCCCAAAATCTCTTTGGTGACCGCGCCCAGCCAAAAGGACAGTCCCATTCCTTCCATGATCTTCTGCAGATGGCCGGCTCCTGCCACGTCGAGTTGCCTGGGAAGCAGTCTGGGAAAGAATTCGATCACCTTGCACCGAAGCCCCATTTTTCGCAGGGCATTGGCCGTCTCGAGGCCCAGAAGCCCGCCCCCGATGAGAACCGCCTGCTTCTTGTTTTGCGCGTGAGCTCTGATGTCACGGCTGTCCTGAACGGACCTCAGCGCGAAAACGCCTTTTTTCTCCGCTCCCTCGATCGGCGGAAGGAAGGAATGACTTCCAGTGGCCACGAGGAGCACATCGTAAGGAATCTCTTCCCGGCTTTTTGTCGTTACGACTTTCTTGTCGGGGTCGGCACTCACGACGGGCGCATTGAGACGGCAATCTATGGAAAGGTTGCGGTAGTGCCGGTCGTCTTTGACGATCAAACCCTTCTCGTCCAAATGACCCGCTATATGATCGTTCAGTCTGGTGCGCCAATAAAACGGGAGATCCTCATCGGTCAACATGGTGATGCCGCCCGCTTGATCCTGCTTTCGAAGGTGTTCCGCCGCCGTTACGCCGGCGACTCCCTGACCGATAATCACATAGTTTTTCATTACGAACCTTCCTTTCCTTGAACCGCGACGGATTAAGGATTCGATCTTACATGCGCCAGACAAAAATGTCTTCCGCAATCTCCTTGTCCATGGCCAGCTCGGTGTTCTCGAATCGAATGAGTAACGCCGGATAGGTCTGGTGAACCTCGATGACCGAACCCGGATTTACGCCGAACGAGGAAAGACGATGAAGCCGGCTGTGGCTCTTGGGCTTGATGTAAGCGATCTTCCCTTTATCTCCGCTCTTCAGTTTGAGGAGATTCACGACGGTCTGGCTCACCACGTTCTTGGATTGCCGGCAGCATTCTCCCGGGGGGATGAGCAGACCGTGCGGGCAATGAGTGGGGTGGCCCAGCAAGATACAGATGCTTTCCTCAACTTCGGGTATGAGGTAGTGTTCCATCTCGCAACCCAGTTTCTCCGCCTCCTCCGTATTTACGTTTAAGGCGTACTTCACCAACACTTCGGCCAGACGATGTCGGCGAACGATCCTGCGGGCCTCCTGACGTCCTTTTTTGGTAAGGAGAATGCTCTCTTCATCGAACGCTATGAGTCCATCCGTTTCCAGCTCACGCAAGATCTCGTCCGTCAGCTCCGCGTGGCAGATGTGCTGCGCTCGAGAGCGGGCGTTGTGCCCCTCTTCCTGGACGGTCCAGGCCGCTTCCAGCGCCTCTTCCCATTCTCTTTTCATAATCCTATGTTACCTGAATTGAATGTTCAAAGTTACAAAGAAATAGTGCAGCACGACCCCGGCAAGAATCGCGTATGTAGATACGAACAAAATCAAAAACGTCGCCGTTTTTACTCCGCGTTCCTTGTAGGTCACCACCAGTGCGTTAACGCACGGCAGCAGGAATGTACAGATTAACAACAGGAGCACTGCCTGAACGTCGTTGAAGACCCCCTGGTCGAACAAGTCCTTCAAGAGCGCCGCTCCGGCTTCCCTGCGTATAATCGTGGATATAACCACTCGAATGCTTTCAGCCGGCAATCCGAGCCAGGACTCCAGTACGGGTTTGCCCAGGTATTCGAGCAGTCTCAGGAATCCCAGCTCGTTCAAAACAAACAGCACAAAAGTGGCCAATAAGAAAATGGGAATCGCCTCCGAAGTAAAATGAACGATTCGCTGGATGGTCTTGGTCAGAATGCTCTTGAACCTGGGAACACGTAACGGCGGGATTTCCATAAAAAAAAGGGATCGGTATCCAGGCAGAAGTTTTTCAGCCACAAAACCCACCAGGAACATCTGGGCCGCAAGAATGCCGAAAACGACTGCGTAGGCCTTCCAGCCCAGCTCCCCAAGGATCACGAGCATCACGCTCAGGAGGGGGGCGCAAGGCATCCCCATCAAGAGCAGCAGGGTGGCGATGATCCGTTCCTTTTTCGACTCCAGGATCCGTGTGGTCAGAATGGCCATGGTAACGCAGGAAAAGCCCATGATGATCGGGAATACGCCTTTGCCCGTAAGCCCGATACGCCGAAATACCCGTTCCAACAAAATGGACAGGCGGGCCAGGTATCCCGAGTCCTCCAAAGCGGCGAACGCCAGGAAAAACGTGAACAACACCGGCACCACCACTCCGAGTGCGAGGGTCAATCCTACGCTGACCAGACCGAATTCGCCCGTGATGGCGCGTTCGAAGATGGGGAACGGCACTTTGAGACATAGGCTGCGTACGGCCGGGATGACGATTCGTCCGAAAAGATCTCCTTCAACAAGCCCAACAAGGAATTGAGCCCCGAATTCACCCACGATGAGATACATGAGGGCGAGCACCAGCGCCGCGATAGGGACGCCGGTCGCCACGTTGCGGGACCACACGCCCAACTTGTCCGCGAAGGGCATCCGGTAAGGCGGAGAGAGACTCTGTACCTGATCGGCGATTCGCTGTGCGGATCTCGTATAGATCTCGCTAAGCATGATCTCGGGGGAACGATGAATCCGATTTCGGGCCTCCTGAACCAGACGTCTCACGCTTCCGGACGCGTCCTCGTCGAGACGGCTGTCGAGGAGCTTCAACACACCGGGGTCCTCCGCCAGGACCTGCAATCCCGCCGCCCTCGTGTCGAGCACGCTGCCTTTGACAAGATTCCCGAATGCGGACAGGTAGGTTTCGATCTCCTGCGGAAGGCGTACATGATGAACGGGCGTTCTCGCTTCGGGAAGTACCCGTTTGAGTGTTCTTAAACCAATGCCTTCCACGGCCACTGATGTATTTACGGGCACACCCAGGATTTTCGACAGGCGATCCACGTCGATGGAGATGCCCCTCTGCCTGGCCTCGTCCATCATGTTCAGATCCAGCACTACCGGGATGTCGTATTCGGTGATTTGTAGAAATAGAGAAAGGGATCGAACCAGATTCTTGGCGTCTCCCACTACAACCAGAATCCGGGGAGCCGACGTGAGAACGGTTTCCCAGGCTAAAGACTCGTCTTCGCTCAACGTGAACACGCTGTGGATGCCGGGAGTGTCCAGAAGAGTGTAGTCCGTGCCGGTAATTCTGGAGGAAGACGCCCATACCGGCGTTCCGGGATAATTGAAGCTGTGGTGTGCGCCCCGGCACAGCCGTTCAAAAATCGAGGTCTTCCCTACATTGAGATTACCTAGCAGAACAACGGCGTTTTCGGTGTGTTGAATGGAGTAGCTTCCTTCTTTCTGTGCCACATCCGATCTCAGTGAAGCAGTGAGAGGCGATAGATAGTATTACCGTCTTTACGTGGAGGCGTGGATCAGACAAGAACGGCAACTATAGGAGGCCAACAACCTTGTACTCGATAACCGACAAGGGTATTCTCCAGGTCAAAATGGATATACGTACGTTGCCGATGTCCCCGGGTTTCAAAGGCAGGGGTGGGTCTACTATGGTGTAAACCCGATTGACTTCTTTACCATCCAGTCCCTTGGCCACAATGAATACTAGAACGTTTTCCACTGCCTGCTGAGTGGTGTTTTGAATGCCCGCCTCCAGAATGAGATATCCTCTCGATCCCTCATTCGTATGAGCATTCACAAGTTTGAAACCGGTGGGTTCGGACGGACGCACCTTCACGTCCAATGCAAATGCTCCCACACCGGATAGACTCAAGACCAAGGCCACGACGGCCACCGCCGGGAAGATTCTCTTTAAGTACATCATACATGATTCCTACTGGACAGATGGAAAACAGATGCGTTTGCCGATCTACGACAAGCCTTCTTCAATCACACCGAACCCCTTTCCCCCGATGGCGAAATACCCTGCTCATTCAGCGGGTCCACGCGTGTCCCACAGAACGATGCGTCCGAAGGATATCCTGGGGAGGATCCGGCTCCTTAATGTCTTCTTTCGATAGCAACGGCCCATACATCGGCGTTCTGTCAGATTGCAGCCCGGCTCCGGTTTCTTGCCGATTCCCAATCCCGGTCCAACGCCCTCATGAACGGGTTCCGTGGCCCCGGAGTTTTTGAAGCGTCTTCATCAAAACGCTCCAACGCCGATTTCGGTCTCGTAGCACTCCTTCCTTTCTATTCCCATTTCCGACCTTTTTCAAGAGGTATCCTTTCCAGAATGACAAACCAGACCACCCTCCGGCCGCCTCCAATGCAGCCAAGAACACCCTGCGGACGCGTTCAGGGGAAACACGCCGCGAAGGCCTTGAGCAATGCCGGCGATCCCTTGATCTTCATTTTACCGGTCAGTAACGCGGCCAGCAGGTTTTTCTCTTTCGCCAGAAATCGTACCCAGGTCGCGCTGTCAGCTTTCAAGTGCAAATTCGCTACGCCCTGAAGGCCATCGAGCACCTCGAGCTTCTGGTCGTGTATGACGATCGTTGCCTCCAGGGACTCGGCTCCGCTAAAAGTGAGGTGGTACCTGGCGTCCAAGCCTTTGGCCGGAATTCGTTGGAAAACCAGGGGAAGGCTGAACAGAAAATTCGATACGGACTTTGGGCGCAGCCCGCTTCCCACGCGTCTGATGGTCTTGTGAGGAAAACGCTTTGCCGCAAAGTGTTCGGCGTCGGATCCGGGGACCACATAAACCATTTCGGTCCTTTTCTGCAGCGGGTTCACGACGGTGGTAAGGTAGGTTTTACGATCTTCCAGGAACGGTCCGATCTGCTTTTCTCCAGCCGGGCAGACGGCCATGCAATATGAGGATTTGTTGCAGATGCCATAGCTGAGGCTCTGCCACATGGACACGGTTTCGGGATCCGTCACGTGCTTGCGGTATTCCCGAGCGCTGTTACTGGTCACGATATGTTCCACCCAGTCCGAAAAGCCGCCCATGCGGTCTCTGTAGTTATGGGTCATACAGTTGGAAAAGCTGAAATGACCGTCTTCACCGATGGCTCCCACCGGGCAGACGGACGCACAGAGTTTGCAGCCCAGACAGGGATCGAAATCAATAGGATGGTCGTACGACTCGGCCTCCCGATCCAGCAGGAGGGTGCCGATCACCACGAAGTTCCCGAACTGCGGATGAAGGAGGAGACGGTTGAGCCCCAGCCGACCCAATCCCGCTTCCACAGCTACGGGCTTATGGGACACCGGCCACATTTTGCCGGGCCAGTGTTCGAGGTCCATGGGAAAGCCGCCGGAAGGCGTGAGGACACGAACGCCTTCGGCTCTCAATCGCTCACTCATACGGTGTGACACCGCATTGACCGCCTCGAACCCGTTCAGGAACTCGAGATCCGAAACGGATCGGTAAACGCAGCGAATGTTGTCGGGATTCAGTCGGCAAAGAATGCTGACGAGGGTTTTGACGTGAGGGAACACCTTCAAAAGATCGTCTTTATGCTCCGCCAAACCGGGTCTTTGGATATCGACCAGGCCCACGTCATGGGCGCCGGATTCGATAGCCAGATCTTTGAGCCACCGGGTATGGAGCGGAGGGGATGGATATTGGAATTCGGAAGGCGCCTTGCTGCGGATGATTTGCACGGTTGGGTGGTTCTCCAGGTTCATGGTTTGCCTCTTCTTTCTTTGGCCGGATCGTGGCCGGAGCGAGTCGGTTGCGTTGGGTATCCAAGAGAGCGCGAGCGTGCGCTTTGGTTTACATACAGACCAGTTGGTATGTTAACCCGCAAAAAAACGAATCTGCCGTCACGCCCGCAGGGTCTCCAAATAACGAACCAGGTTGTCCGCGCAGGATAGCAGAAGCTCCGAACTCCGGGCCGCCTTGGCCAGGCCCCGGCATCCGGACAAGGCCGCCACGATGAACGTGGCCGTGCTCAGCGGATCTACCGCCCGGTTCACCGTACCGTTGGACTGGCCCAGACGCAGCGCATCCGCCACTCCTTTCCGCCAGAGATCGTAAATTTCCACCACCCGGGTGCGAAATTCTTCGTCAATGGGGGACATTTCCAGGGCGAGGTTGTTCAGAGGGCATCCCAGTTCAATGTCTTCTTCCTGCAAGCGGCCTCCAAGGTCACGCATCACTTCCCGGAACCGGGTGATGGGATCCGTGCATCCTTCCAGCGGGCGCAGCCATGTTTCGGCGACATGTTCCTTAACCCACTCCAGCGCCGCGAACCCCACGGCCCGCTTGTTGGCGAAGTGGTGGTACAAGGCTCCTCGCGTCAGGCCCGTTTCGGCCAGGATGTCCGACAGGCTCGCAGCCTTGTATCCCTTCCGGTGGATTTCCTGTAATGCGGATTCCAGAATGCGGCTTCGTGTGCGCTCGGGATCTCGTGTTTGTTTCATACCATTCAGTATGTACTTTTACCGGAGGACTGTCAAGACCCCCATTTCCGAATCGCCGACACGCCGCCTGCGTTCAAACAGCCGTGCGCCGATCCCGCCGGGGACCCGGCTCCGGTCAGGCCTGAAGAATGAAGTCGGAGATGTAAGGATTGGTGTCGCATTCGTGGGCCAACGTGGAACTGGGACGGTCTCCATAATCGTGGCCCGGCCATACCACCGTCTCAGGAGGAAGCGGGAGCAGTTTGTCTTTGATGGACATCAGCAAACTGCCGAAATCGCCTCCACGAAGGTCCGTCCTGCCGACAGCGCCCACAAACAACGTGTCGCCGGTGAACAGATGTCCTCCAACGTAAAGGCAGATCCCGCCTCGGGTGTGGCCGGGGGTGTGTAGGACCCCCACGTTCAGGGAACCTATCTGAATCCGGTCGCCGTCTCGCAGCTTCACATCGACGTTAGACGCCATGGAGGCGTCCCGTTCGTGGATCGCGATCTTTGCACCCGTCGCTTTGCGGAGATCCGCGTTCCCGCAGGTATGATCCGGATGTCCGTGTGTGTTTACGATGTATTCGAGGGTCAAATTATGGACTTTGAGACGTTCCAACAGAAGATCCGTGTCTCCGGCGGGATCGATGTACATCGCTTTCCTCTGCCGCTCGCAACCCAGTAGGTAACAGAACACGTCCATCGCTCCTACCGGAATCTGCTCGATAATCATGTCCACTCCATCCGTCTTTCGTCTATGCCGTCCACGATGTGCGTCGGATTCAGTCGAAACCGGCGTGGATCGAAGGCATTACTTCAGGCATTCATAGGACCGATCCCATGCCTGAGCCTTGACCCACGTGTATTTCTCCCAAAACAATTTGTCGCTCAAGTAGTATTTTTTTCGCTTGTGACGATTCAGAAACTTGTTCAGTTGCGCGGGACCGCCGTTATACATGGCGTAGAGAGCGCGCGCCATGGTGTCCGGATCCAGATTCTCCTTGGTTCGGCCCTCTCCTATCAGGTATTCGAGAAAATAGTGCTCCAGAATTTGACACCCGGCCTGGGCGTTGTACCAGATGTTCCATCGCAGATTGTGGCGGCTGAAGATGCCTCTCCAGACGCGCTCGTTTACTTGCATAATGCCTACGGACGTGTTGTTGTACGACATGAGATACAGTATCTTCCCATCCTTGACAATGAACTGCCTCCAGCAGCTTTCCTGCCACGCTGTCGCAGGCACGATCTTTTTGAACAGAGAATGGTGCTTGCTGTTCAGCCGACCTTTTTCCAGGGTCTTCTCGGTCGCTTTCCGCATGAGGGCGCGTAAGCGCTTGAGAAACGGAGCCAGGTTGTCCTCGGGAACAAGCCAGCGTCTCAGCTCTTGAAGGTCGACTTTGGAATCGCCCTCGGCCGCCCACGCAACGCCGCCAAGCCAATTAAAGGGCCGGCGGCTATCGCGATCTTCCTCCGGCAACATCTCCAAATCCTCGTCGCCCTCCTCCTCTTCCGGAACTACAGGCGCCTTCTCGTCCGAGATAGGGTCGAATCCCAGCAGGTCCCTGAGTCCGACGTCCACGCCGTAATAGTATTCAAGGCTCGGTGACCATCCTTCGGCGCTGATGAGTCTCGCCAGTCTCCTCAATCCGCGGCGGCTGATTTCGATGTCGAGTGCAGGGCCCAGTCTGTCCAGAGCGGCCAAGGCATCCGCCGCCGAAAAAAAGCTCAAATACCCCAAGAGGTGAGTGGCGTCTCCCCGGTTCAGATACTTCCTGAGAATCGGAGACAGCCTCCGCCAAACGGACACGAACTGTTCCCGGACGAGGTCTCGATGAGGATTTCCGCCGCCCAGTTCGTCGACGAATCGATACCTGGTTTCCAGAAGGATGTCCAGAAGCGCCTGTTTGTCGTCTTCCGTTAAGGCATGACCGCCCAGTGACCGGATTTCGTATGCCAGGAAGGCATCCCAGGTCTCCCAGGCCTGAACGAACCGTTTCAGTTCTTCAGCGTTCAGGGGCGCCTCCGCGGCCTTGGGTCCTGCCGGAGGCATCGGTCCCACATCCATAACGATTTCCGCCGAGACCGCCTCGGGAGAAACGGTAAAATCGCCGGGGCGAAGACTTTCCAGCCACCGGTTCAATCGTCCTCTGGAGGCGGGTTGCACCATCATCGGAAGAAAGCTTTTCAATTCTGCCACCGGAGGGGCCAGATCTATAGTGGTCCTGTCGAGGTATGCGTGAACATGCTTTTTTATCAGCTCCCAGAGCAAACGGCTGATCTCCGTCCGCTCCCCATTCGGATTATACACACGAGAGTCCACCGTTTGGAAACGAAGCAGCCAATTGGCCGGGTCGAGCCAAACCCGCTCGATCAACTCGATGTTACCTTCCCACGCTTCCGGGCCGCGACATTCGGAGAAAACCGCTAGCCCCGCTCGGGCGCGTATCTTGGCCGCAATGCGGAGATAACGCCCTTCGGGGCCGAGCTGAGGTTCCGCGAGCTCGATGTAATTACACCCTTTGCCGTCGTCCAAAACCATAGCGCGTTCGTTGGGGAGCGTGAACATCTGATGCACGAGAATCGTGCGCATGGCGTTGTATTCAACCGTAATCGGCAGGACCACCGTGTCGGCCCCGGCCGGATGGCCGGACAAAAGCCACGCTAGGACAAGAAAGCATACCAAACGGAGACCGGTTCGACGCATGAGACTGCCTCACAGGCCTTGAGTGTTATCCCGGAAACTTAACGAAATCCTTCGCCATCGGTAAAATTGATAATATCAGGGCATTGGGCGCGTCGAGGCATCGACGTTGAAGATACAACCGGCGAATGGCAGACAGAGAAACCCCTTCGGCGAAAGCTTGGTGAAGGTTCCGGGTCATTGAAATCCCGCTTCCGAAATCACCTATAGCATGAACCGACGCTCTTGGAAAGGGCTCCAGGGATCGCCATGTCGACTGTCGTCAAGCGACGGGCTTCCGGGATTCAATGATCCGGTTGCGGGTCGGTCCAAGCCGATTCATCAAAAAGAGTGCATCGATTCCGCTGTCCGGTCGATCAACCATCCTTCCCCGCACCCGGCGCATCCCCCAGCTCTTCGCCTCACCGCCATGTGATCCGGGCCTCGTTTCGCTGCGGAAGCCGGTGATATTTGAACTTGGGAAACCCGATCATCATGGCGCCCATGCTCGAGTGTCCTTCCGGCAGGGCCAGCGCTTCCTGCATAGGCGGCCATAACATGGCGGCGGCATTCAGAAAACCGGCCCAGCATGCTCCAAGTCCGAACGAGGGAACGGCCAGCTCGAGATAGGTCAGGGCAATGGTGCAGGCTACCGGAGCGGCCCGGTTCTGCTTTTCGGCATGCGCCACAATCACATGCGGCGCGCTACGGCAAATCGGGTCGAATCCTTCCTCCCAACGCCCCACCACCCGATCCATGTGGAGCATTTTGGCGAAAGCCGGTTGTTCCTTTATCACGAACCGCATCCAATCGATACAGAGCCCCGCGAGGCGTTGGACTTCCCGGCTGTCATAGATGACCAGCCAGCGCACGGGTTGTGCGTTGTGGCCTGACGGAGCGAACCTGGCCACGTCGATCAGTCTCTGAATCACGCTGCGGTCCACGGGCTCATTTTTGTATATGCGGATGGATCGCCGGTAGCGCAGGAAATGCTCGGCCTGCTCCTCGTCGAGAAGCCATTCCTTTCTAACCGGTGGACATGCTTCGACGGGCATGGTCGTCAGGGAAAGCGCGCCATGGGGACACACCGCCACGCAATGCCCGCAGTTAATACACAGTTCCTCGGCATCGCTGCTGGGGCTTGGGGTCGATTCCGCGTCCTTGAGTTCGATGATGCGCATGGGGCACTCGGCGACGCATATTCCATCCCTTTTGCATTTCGCTTCGTCGACGCTGAACAGGCTCATAGGCTCTCCTTATACTCATTCGATGGTGGCTCCAAGACTTCCATGCTTTCGAGCAGACAGTCGAATCGGTAAAACATTGCCGGATTTTCGGAGACGTGTTCTACCCTATCATCTTGCTCAGGGAAAGAAAAAAGGGACGCCGGATTGGATCCGGCGCCCCTATATTTGTGTGCCAGGCATGGCGTGAATCTTATGAGGTGCAAGTCCTCTACGGGCCGTGGTGATCGGAAGCGTTAGCCAATGGCAAGGGCGTCGTCGCGAGGCGGGGTCTGAAGGAAGCCGGAGGCAAAGCCCGGACTCGACGAACAGAAACCGGATAGTAAGGCCGGCGCAGCGGGGTAACCCGGCATTGGACGGGGAGGCCCGATAATCACCCGGACGCGTGCGCAGGTAAATCCGGCGAGGGCCGGAGGAAAGAGTCACGCCTTACCCTGGGAGGTCTCCGCATCTGCCGGGTCGATTCCCGGCTACCGGTACAGCGATGTGCCGGGACGGGCGCGGAGAAGTCAGCAGAGGCCATAGTAGGCCGCGCCTTTGGCGGCTGAAGGGCCGAATCCGTTATAGCAAGGAGCAGTCACGCGAGTTTCGATGGGAGCGAGGAGGCAGCAAACAGGGCCGCAGCGGCAGCTCGAACTTTTTGCAGAGCCGCTGTCCCGAGGCCCCGGCGCAACCGGCGAAGGCGGAACCGGACCTGGCGCGCACGGGGAGCAGCGAGTTCCCACGGCATTGAGCGAAGGACGAGCCTTGGCGCAGAACCTTATGGAGAGGATTTGCCGCCCGGCAAACCTCAACAAGGCCTACCAGCGCGTCAAAGCCAACAAAGGGTCGCCGGGCGTGGACGGGTTGTGCGTCCATGAGCTGGGGGACTGGCTAAGGACGAACAAGGACGAGCTGATCGCCTCGCTCATGGACGGCAGTTACAAGCCGCAACCCATAAAGCGGGTTGACATCCCCAAACCTGGCGGGGGAATGCGGCAATTGGGCATTCCGACTACGGTGGACCGGGTGATCCAGCAGGCGATCCTGCAAGTGTTGACACCAATCCTTGATCCCACCTTTTCCGAATCCAGTTACGGATTCCGTCCTGGAAGGGGAGCACATGACGCCCTGACGCAGGCAAGCCGGTATGTGGAACAGGGCCGCACCATAGTCGTGGATTGCGATCTGGAGAAGTTCTTCGACCGTGTCAACCACGACATCCTGATGTCGAGGCTCGCCCGCCGCATCGGCGACAAACGTCTGCTAAGGATTATCCGGCGGTTTTTGACTGCGGGAATAATGACAAATGGGGTATGTGTGACCCGGTACGAAGGGACGCCGCAGGGGGGGCCATTATCGCCGATATTGGCGAATCTCCTGCTCGATGACCTGGACAAGGAACTTGAGAGGAGGGGACACTGCTTCTGCCGCTATGCTGACGACTGCAACATCTACGTCCAAAGCCCGGCGGCGGGAGAGCGGGTTATGGAATCCATCACACGGTTCTTGGAGACGCGACTTAAGCTGCGGGTGAACCGGATAAAAAGTGCGGTGGCCCACGTGTCGGAACGCAAGTTTCTCGGCTACCGACTCCATGCAGAAGGGCGGCTTGTGATTGCCCCCCAAAGCATGAAGCGGGCCAAGGCACGGATACGCGAACTGACGCGGAGAAACCGGTCCATGCCGTTTGATGAGTGCATCAGGAAGCTTAACGAGTTCCTGACCGGCTGGGTGACCTACTTCCAACTGGCAATCCACCGGAAGCAGTTTAGGAACCTGGATGCGTGGATAAGGCGCAAACTGCGTTGCTTCAGATTGAAACAATGCAAACGAGCCTTCGCCATTGCAAAATTCCTGATGGAGCGCGGAGTGCCGGAGTGGAGCTCCTGGATAATGGCGCTGTCCGGCAAAGGTTGGTGGCGCAAGTCTCTGACGCCACAGGCGTGCCACGCCATGACCAACGACTGGTTCGACAAGCAGGGGCTCGTCAACCTGAACACAAGGTATCTGAAGCTTACATCTAACGGAAACCGCCGTGGTACCGAGCAGGTATGCCCGGTGGTGTGAGAGGGGGGAACCGCAAGGAACCCCCCTACTCGATTTATGAACGAACCCCGGCTCAGGATCCGTCATAGGTTATTTCCATGGCTTTGTAGGCGCACACGGGGATACACGACCCGCAGAGGACGCATTTATCTTTATCCAAGGACACCTGCCAGGTGACTCGATCCACGTCCAGGGCATGGGTGGGGCAGGCCGGAATACAGGCCGTGCAACTGGTGCAGCGTTCCTCGATGCGGCGAATATCCTCGGCCATGGGTTCCACTTCGATGCCGAGGGTCTGGACATAGGCCAAGGCCGTGTCCAGGTCCGCCTGGTCCCCGGTGATACTCAAGGCGAGACGGCCTTTCTTTCCGGGATGGATCGATGCACGCAGAATGTTCACCATGAGCCCGTAATCTTTCACCAGGCGATAGGTCACGGGTTCTTCCACCGCCTCCGGAGGAAACCGCAGCGTTACTTTTCGAGTAATCATAGGGCCTCACCTCCCTTCACGCCCGGCAGCGACGCTACTTTCGAGGTCAGTTCGAAGTTACCTTTCCGAATCCAATCCTTGAGTATCCCGGCGATTTCCCGTGCTTTTAAAATAGAGGAGAACGCTCCGGTGGGAACCTGTTTGCCCATGAGTTCGATACGCCCGCTTTTGAGCTGGGCGTAGGTGACTTCAGCCAGCGGACCTCCTCCTTCTCCGTAAGGGTAGTCACGGCTGTAATCCACCACCGGCGCCCACAGTTCCGCATCCGTGACGGAAACGTGCTTCATCACTTCCTCGTCCAGAATCGGTATGGGAATTCCGATGCCTACCGACAGGGTTACCCCATACCCGACGAAGCTGAGCGCCCGCAGCCAGGCGGGACTCATCTTTTTGAGGTCTCCCATGACCGCCAGGGTTCCTGACGGCTTCTTCGGCGCGCCTGTCTCCGTGCGGGGCACATTGGGATTGTGCTGGGTGCCGGGCCACACCACATAGCCTTTGCCGCCGCCAAGGAAGATGCGAGTCCCGATGCCGATGGTCCGGTAGAGCGGATCGTTCAGCAGGGGGGAAAGCTGTCCCGCGCTGCAGTAGTTGGCGTTTCCGAGATTCGGCCTCAGCACGCCCATGTACGTATAGATGGTCTTGTCGGACAGATTTACGGCCACGTTGTAATTCTGATAACAGTTGCGCGGGTTGAAGAGAACCGCTTCGTTCATGTCTTCGAATCCGATCTCCTCGTCGCGTTCCAGGGCCGGATAGCAGTCCGTTCCGTAGGCGCTTGCGGTAAGGGTGACTTTCTTGCCGGAAACCAGGGCCTCGATCACGTGCGCCCCGCCGAACGGAAATTCACCGGGATGCCGGGCATTGCGAGGTGCTTGATCCGGTAGGGCGGTGGCGCCGAGGTAAATATCCGCGGCCGCAAATCCGGCGTAGGCGGGAACTCTGTCCAGATACGCGGTTCCCCCGCCCATCTTTATCTTGATCTTGGGCTGCTTGATATTAAAATAGGCGCCGCTGGAGCACATGGGACTGAACGTACCCGTGGTGACCACGTCCACTTCCCTGGCGGCTGCGGAGACGCCTTTCTCCCGTACCACGTCAATGATTTCTTCGGCCGTGTACACGACGACACGGCCCTCGCGAATTTTTTGATTGATTTCTTCTATGCTACGAATCATTCGATTCCTCCCTGAAACGTAAGGTAAAGTTCTCCGTTACGGACCGATGCCTGACACTGCCCCCTAGGGGGCCGAGCATGATCCATAAAGGAGCCACCACCTCCTTACTTTCCAGGAAGGACACGGGGGACGGATCTCTGTATAGGATGGCGTTCTTCATGCTTCTCATGTGAAATCGGCCCTTGGGGACCGAGCGATCTCCGAACATTTGATCTATGGCTTCCTAAACAATGAGTCGGCAGTTTACCCGAAGTGAGCACGGGAAGCAAGTACTAATGTCGTACTATTGTCGAGAGCCTTCGTGCCCGCTCGGAGCCTCAGGTTCAGGGAGATCGCGTGAGTGGAGCACGGACCCAGACGCGAGGGAAACGATGCAAGTTCGCCTTCCCTGTTCTTGCAATCAAATCGGCAGATTTGGTACTATTTCATCTTTCCACAACTAAAGCGGGAGCGTGTTATGCCAAACGTAGAATCGCCGGGACGACGTGTGATGCTGGGCAACGAGGCCATGGCGCGTGGCTTGCTCGAGGCCGGATGCCAGGTGCTCTGTTCCTATCCCGGTACGCCCAGTTCGGAAATATTGCCCGCGTTCGTTCAGCTGAAACGCGAACATGACATAGACGCCTACGCAGAGTGGTCGGTAAACGAAAAGGTGGCTTTCGACAATGCGTACGCAGCGGCGCTGACCGGCAAACGGGCCGCCTGCTGCATGAAGCAGGTGGGACTGAACGTGGCTTGCGACTCCCTCATGAGCGCGGCTTACCTGGGTTGTGTGGGCGGGTTTGTGGTCATTTCCTGCGACGACCCGGGACCCCACTCGTCTCAGACGGAGCAGGACACCCGATTGATGTCGTTATTCGCCAAGGCGCCGGCGTTCGATCCTTCCACGCCGGAAGAGGCCATTCGCATGATTGCCCGTGCATTCGAGCTGTCCGAAGCAAAGCGGTTGCCCGTGATCGTCCGTCCGGCCATTCGCGTGTGCCACGCAAAACAAGACATCGTCCAGACTCGCCTGGCGTCGCAACCCAGAAAGGCAGATTTCCAAAAGGACCCGAGACGTTGGGCCGCGACTCCCAAGTTCCGGTATGTCCTGCATGAAGAGCTTAACCGGAAGCTGGCTCAGATCGTAAGTGAACCGAAGTGGGCCGACGGTTTTAACGTACAGCCCATTCCCGATGGAGAGCACCGACGGGCGGGCATTATCGCGGGCGGCGTCCCCTTTGTCGCGGTTCGGGACATTCTGGATGATGCGGGCGTCGGATCCGTTCCCGTGATGAAGGTGGGCATGCCGAATCCTTATCCCCGCGCCTTGCTAAGCGATTTCTGCGAGCGTTGCGACAAGGTTCTGGTCGTGGAAGAAACAGGCGCCTTTTTGGAACTTATCCTGGAAAGCAAGCCGGGTGTGTGCGGCAGGAACACGGGACACATTCCTCAAGAAGGCGAATTGGTCCCTGAATTGTTGTACGGCATTCTTTCGAGGTTTCTGGACGAGGCCCTGGGCCAACCTCTGCCTCGGGCCATGGACCCGTCCCTTGAAAAATTGCTCGAAGAGGTCAAGCCCGCGCCCCGGCGACCCACCTTGTGTCCGGGATGTCCCCATAGGGCGGCGTTCTTTGCCATACGCAGGCGATTTCCCAAGGCGGTCTTCACCTCCGATATCGGGTGCTACACCTTGGGGCTCAATCTTGGCGCCGTGGACACGGTTCTGGACATGGGGGCCGGAGTGACCATGGCGAGCGGATTCTATCAGGCGTACCATCAGGATGGAAACGATCGTCCGATAGTGGCTACCATCGGGGATTCAACGTTTTACCACTCAGGTACGGCCGGACTGATGAACGCCGTATACAACCGGGCGCGGATGCTGCTGGTCATCCTGGACAACAAGATCACCGCCATGACCGGCATGCAGCCCACACCGGGCCTGGGGATCCGGGCCGACGGCGGCGTGGGAGGACGCATCCCGCTGGAACGAGTGGTTCGCGGTTGCGGTGTGGACACGGTGCTTACCCACGATCCTTACGATGTACCAGGGTTTTCGGCCGCCCTGGCGCAAGCGGAAGAAGCTGTCGAGCGGGAAGGGGTCGCCGTGCTGATTTCAGAGCATCCCTGCATTATCGCGTATCGGGATCAGCTCGAGTCCAAACGGATGAACATCACGGATGCGTGTGATGGCTGTCTCCTGTGTGTGAAGCGGTTCGAATGTCCGGCCTTCGAGCCCATACCCGGCGAGAAGAAAGTTCGGATCCGGGAAACGCTGTGCGTGGGCTGCGGCGTATGCGTCCACATCTGTCCCACGGGAGCCATTGAAGCGGCTTGAACGGGGGACCGGACCGCAATCGAATATTCAAGGTCGGCGTCAGGCGAAATCTTGAAAGAACTTCGGGCGCTTACTTGCGTCCGGGAAGGGCACGAGGCGAATATCATGAATCGGAATTACGTGCTGGCAGGGGTGGGCGGTCAAGGCATCCTGTTCATCACCCGCATACTGCACGACGCGGTCTTGAAGGAAGGCCATCATGTGCTGGTCAGTGAGACTCATGGCATGGCCCAGCGAGGAGGGTCCGTGGTCAGCCACGTGCGTGTGGGATCCATGCAGTCGCCGCTGGTTCGGGCGGGCACGGCCGACGGACTCCTTGTGTTCGAGGCCGACGAATTGCCGAATACCGTGTCTTTCCTGAAACCCGGCGGAGCAGCGGTGGTGAACGGACCGGATTCGGCGCGCATGCCTTTTCAATTGTCCGAATACCTGAAACAGCTTCCCGCCGAGCTGCATGTGCTGGATGCAAGCCGTATCGCTCTGGAAACCGGCGCGCCATTGACGGCCAACATGATCCTGCTGGGATTTTCCATCGAACGGCTTGCCTTTCCGTTTTCCTACGAGGCCGTCGAGGATACGGTAAGGAATCTGAGCAGGGAACCGTACAGGGAGCAGAATCTGAAAGCGCTTGCTTCGGGTTATGAAGCCGGGTCTTTGGGAGAGAAGCGGTAAGGCGACCACTCTACGTTGTTGGGTTTCGCGATGCTCAACCCGACCTACCGGATGCGGCGTCAACGATTCTTACACGATGTTGAGAAAACGGTAGGTCGGGTTGGCGAGCAAAGCGAGCGTAACCCAACATATACACTATTCTGCCTGCGTGGTGTCGCCCACCTGGAACCCCGATCCGCTGAGCGCCTCTCCCTCGGCATAACCGTCGTCCACAGTGGTCAATTTGATGACGCCGACCTTCCTGAGGCGCACCTTCAACACCTTTCCCGTCTGTGGGTCTGTGATCGTTTTGCCGGCTCTGTACAGTGTGACTTCCTGTCCTTGCTGCAAGCCGCCGTTGCGTCCTTTGTTCAATACCACACAATTGCCGTCTACGTCGGCCACCAAGGCCGGACCCGCCGCGATTTTAGGACCGGAAGAACCGGCGGCGGCGAGGGGAGCCGAATTGATCTTGACGGCGAGCTTGGCTATGGCCGCGCGCATGACTTCGGTGGCTTTCTTCTCGTCAAACTCTTCTCCGCCGCCGTAGCCGAAAACCTTGACGTTGTATGCGGCTTCGCTGTGAGTCGCACTGTCCGCAAATACGATTTCCCCTGTATTGGCGTTTACCATGCGGATATCCACGGTCGCGTGATATCCTTTTTTCTTGAGCGCGAATCCGCCTCCTTCTCCGCCCAATTCGCTCTGGCCGTATTCGGTTACGGCGCCTGTGATGATATACTCGACGCCGACGATTTTGCCGATTTGAGCCGCGGTGGACGGATCGATCCTACCCGAAGCGCCCAAGTCCTGTTCTTTGATGACCGCGGTCAGCTTGTCTCGTTCCATTACTTGGAACTTTCCAGTTTTTACGATCTCCGTAGCGAGCATGTCCGCGGCCCCGCTTCCCAATCTCCATCCGCCATGCTGGGATTTGTTTTCGAAATCCATCACGGCTACACGGTCTTTAGCCTGAGCCATGGCGGTAAAAACAAGAAAAACCAGACACAACCCGATCGCCGTTCGAGCCAATCGAACCCACATAATGCATCCTCCTCGAAATTGCATTTGTTGATGGAAAAGATTGCACGGCCCGCACGACTTCGGATTTCCATCAGATCCGTCGGTCCTTCAACTGCAGGCCGCGTATCACCGGATCAGCCGGATATGACAGCTCCGGCCGATGTTAGTCGGCACTCAAGGTAATCTTGTTCTTGGTCACCTTCTTTATCTTGAGATTCATATCACGAGTTACTTTGGATTTGCCTATGGCACGGGCCAGATTCATGGCATCACCGTCATATTCCACCTCCATCTGCTGAGCGTCTCCGGAAAACTCCTCCGTCCTGACGCTCGAAACGTTCTCCATGTCTTTCAGCTCTTCCTCGAGTTCCAATAGTTTGCTGAAATCCAGACCGTGGATTTCCAGGGCGATTCTGGCGCTCACAGCAGCAGGAAGCAGGGTGATTTGAGAGACGGCTATGTCGGAGGCCATTGCGGAAGCCAGGCGGATGGCTTTGTCCAGCGCCGCCGAGGCGCCTCCTCCGAAGGAGCGCAGATCGGGGGCGCCGTTGGACAACATGCCGTTGCCCAGAGAGCCTGCGTACTTGAAAGCCAGATCCCGCGGCACCAGTAACGTCACGCCGTCGAACGTGTTGCCCACGGTGCCCTGGTACACGACTTCCCCCGTATCGACACGCAGGATTTTCCCATGGATCTGACAAATGGCCTGATCCATGGCGCCGCCGGATTTTTGGGCCGCCAGAGAAACATAGCCGGTGACCAGGAGGTCCATTCCACTTACAGGGGTGTCGGACAGGTCTCCCGTCTTTTCGAACTGCTGGCGAAGCTTCTTCAGTTGGACGGGATCCACGACCTTAAAACCGGTTTCAACCAGCTTTCGTGCGATTTCCGTCTCGATGTTCCGAGCCACTTCCATGATTCTTGGCGCCGAATAGTAGCCTAGCATGTGTGAAAGATTTTTCTGATCCGGCGCCAGGAGCACGCCCACACGCCACTCGCGCAGCAGCCCGGAGGCCCGAAGAATCTCGGTGACCGGAGCCACGCTGACCTGTGCTTCAATGTGCACGCGCTGAAGATCGGTACGCCGTTCCTCGAGAATCCGGTAATTGTTGACGAACCCGGCCGCCTTGGAATAGATGCGGTCTTCCACCACTTGGAAGTTCTCGACCAGGGTTTTGGAGGTGACGTACGCACCCACCACCTGTTCCACGGCAGCCCGCCGAGCAATGGCCACAGCCCGTTGTTTATCCGCGGCGGCGTCCTGAGTCGCGGCGGTCTCGCCCCACACCTTAATACTTTGAACCTCCGGTACGGACACCTCAGCCCGGGAGGTGAACGAGCAAAACAGCAACAGCAGCGACAGAGCCGCTCTTGATGGTCCTGACAGGAAAGGTCGAAACATGGAATTTCCCCTTGAAAGGAAGCGCGCGCCCGGATGGTGATTCAGAAAAACCCGCATCCGGAGCCGCGC
Source organism: Deltaproteobacteria bacterium (assembly GCA_016208165.1). Classification (NCBI taxonomy): domain Bacteria; kingdom Pseudomonadati; phylum Myxococcota; class Myxococcia; species Deltaproteobacteria bacterium. The sequence continues at coordinate 55,659 of JACQYL010000024.1, read as the reverse complement.
TGTTTAGACCACATTACTCCCATAGGTCAATTGGGAGACAGACAAAGACATCGAGACGGTCATCAGCGAAGCGTCCCATCCGTTTGTCCACAGCAGTTTACCGAAACACCGCTTGAAACACAAAGGTAAAATAGGACCCTCCCTCGGAGGACATCTCCGCACGCGTCCGGTTTCGCTATCTGCGCGTCAACCCAACCTCGCTGATTGCAGGTTCCACAGGGGCGTATTGCAGCACCTCCCTGCATTAGAACGCGGTGGACCCCCTATGGGCGAATAATCATTTGCCCCTAGCTCCATCGTCGATGCGAACCTCGTGCGGATCTATATCTTGACAAGATTCGTGAGGGACACATATGAATGAGAACACCGTGCGAAGCAACAGGGTCCCCAACATCGGCGGACGGCGAGGCGATTTGCCTTAACCTGTACGGCTCGGGCTCGGGGACTTCTCATACGACATGCCCCTCCAATCCAAAAGAGGGAATCGAGCAGGAGGGGTCGGCCGTTCACAGCATCGGCAGAAAGGAAAAGAGACGCTCTATGCCTATTCAAATGGACACGTATTTCAAGAGCCGCTGGACGCACAAGCGTGGAGCCGACGGCAACATCATGTTCGCCATTTTGGCTGCGGGGTATGGAAAACGCATGGAACCTCTGACCGTTCACCACTTGCCCAAACCCATGTTTCCCATCGGCGGAAGCGTGCCCATATCCGAAATGTGGGTTCGAAAGGCCGTTGAATGCGGAGTTTCGGAAATCTCCATGAACTTGGCGGTCCTGGGCGAAACGATCCGGAACTATTACGGCCGGGGCGCGCGTTTTGGAGCGGATATCCGTTTCGTGGAAGAACACGCTCCGTCCGGCACACTGGGAGGGGTCTGCAAACAGGCGCTGGGGGCCGATGCGAAACGGGTTTTGGATCGGGAGGAGACGATACCGTTCGGCGCTTTTCAGGGATCCACCATCATCGTTCCGAGCGGCGACATAGTGACCAACTTCAGTTCCGATCTGATCGAGCGGATGTACGATATTCACAAACGGAAAGGATCGGCTTTCACCATGCTCCTGACCCCCATACCCTGGGAGCAAAGAGCTGAATTCGGCACCGTGGAACTGGAGAATCCCGAGACGATGCAGGGTCCCATATCCGTATCGGGTCGGATCCGTAAGTTCATAGAAAAGGATCCCAACTCGCCCAGTAATCTGAACAACGCGTCGGTGTACATGATCGAAATGGACCTGCTGCGAATGCTCGATCCATTGCGCACGGAAGCAAGCGTCGCCATCGAGGCGCCTTTCTATGATTTCGGTAAACACGTGTTTTCGGCCATGCTGGGCGAACTGGATTATGTCCGCCTGCCCAAGGATGCGGTTCTCTGGGGAATACAGTACGACGGCCTGTGGTTCGACGTGGGCCGGAAACAGGATTATCTGGAGGTCAACAGGATCTGCATGGATGGGGGAGTGGACATTGTTTTGCCCTACGAACGCTTTCCGTGGGGGTATCTGGGAAACAACGCGTCAGTGGATTTCTCCGAAGTGAATATCGTTCCTCCCGTCATTATCGGCCACGACTGCGTCATTGAAGACAAGGCTGTTCTGGGACCCCACGCGGTGATTGGTGACGGGTGGACCGTTGAAAGCGGGGCGCGCATCACCAACTCGGTCCTATGGAAAACCTATGCATTCACCAAGGACGAGGGATCGCTGATTCCGCGTGAAGAGCGGAAAGCCCTTGTTCCGAACGTAGTAAAACGAGGAACGGTTATGGATGAATCGATTGTTGTGGGTGGAAGTATCGAGGAAGACATCCTCGGAAAAACGGTGGACGTGCTGGAGGACGGCCGTCTCGAAATGCGCTCCATCGATTGGGTCCCGGGTGGGCCGAGAATTTAGCCCAAAGAAATTCCTTGTCGAGTCATCTTCCGATCGAGTCCTTATCCGGGAACGCCGGAGCCGAAAAGGAGAACCATCCGTGGGCAAAGAGCAGAGAGACAAAAGAGCGGCAATGGGAAATGAGATCATTCACATTTGGAGGAAGTATTCGGACCTCGATGAAGGGGATAAGTGCGGAGTACTCGAGGCGGTAAAGACGGCCGTCATCCGTGGGTGGAAACCTCCCGTCGATACGATTCAGAACCAACTCTATCTGGAGATGTTTGAAGAACTGGAAAGTATCGTGAAGTCCCATGAAGAACTGAACCTGTTTCAGAAAGTCGGCGTTCTCGAGACCATGAAAGCGCTGGTGCAGAGAAGAATGTGGGAAAAAGAACGGAAAGAAGATAGCCACTGACGCTCGGACAGGCTTGTAGTGGCGATGGCCCCGGCTGCTGGAGTGGCGGATTCCACCGCTAACCGTAGGCAAGCCGGCATCCGCGCCCGTCTGCTACCAGATTCAGACTTTCGTCATCGGAACCGTTTTGTCGGGTGAAGAGTATAAAAACGGTTGACGAAGATATACGACCGGTCTACTATGACTTCGCATGTAAGGAAACGGCGGTGACGGCGCCGGCGGTCCTGTTTCTATCTCCACTGAGAATCAATCCCCAGGCCTCGCCCGATTTGGGCCTTTCGCGGCCCAAACCCGGTCAATCACTTCTGAAGGAGAGGCCGGGATGAGTCCCGAAGCGATCGTGATCCTCCGACGGACCGGCGAATGCGTTCAATGGGATACCGGGTCAAAACACGTCCTATGGCCGTCCGCTCAATATCAACGATACGAGCCCGGCTACCTTTAGATGAAACCAGAACCTTACACCTACACATCGTTTCCGGGAGAGACACCATGGATTATCTCAACATGACGGCGCCATGCGGGCTTCCTTGCTTTAATTGTCCTTTGTACAAGGCCAATTTTGACGAGGATTTGAGAAAGAAGGTCGCCCAGAATCTGGATGTTTCAGAGGATAAGGCCGTGTGCAAAGGATGCCGAAACGAAAACGGGACCATTGCTTATCTGGATATGACGGAGCCTTGCAATGTGTACCGTTGCATAGAAGAAAGAGAACTGAGCTTTTGCCACGAATGTGAAAATTTCCCATGCGATCATTTGCATCCTTACGCCGACATGGCCGCCACCAAGCCCCACAATCTCAAAGTATTCAACTTGGGTCTGATAAAAAAGATGGGATTGGAAAGCTGGGCCGAAGAAAAGGCGCAAACGGTAATGCGAACCTACTACAAGGGGAAGTGGAAACTGTAGGCGCCTCAATAGAAGAAGGCCGGAAGATGTTAATCAATTCCGCTTATTCCCGTAATTAGAAAAGGTGTGACGATGGAATGGAAGAAAACGGGCTGTGTGTGTTGCGCCAATCTGTGTGGTCTCGAGGTACAGGTCGAAAATAACCGTATCGTCAAGGTGCGCGGAGACAAGGATCATCCTCGCAGCGAGGGCTACGTCTGCCGCAAAGGATTGAACATTGCCTATCATCAGCACCACGTCGATCGATTGATGTATCCGCTGAAAAAGGTCGGAGACGCATTCGAGCGGATATCCTGGGACCAGGCCGTACATGAGGTAGCTGAGAAACTCTCTGCGACCGTAAAGGAACACGGGCCGCGTTCTTTTGCGCTGATGGGCGGATTTACCGTTGCGTGCCCGTCCCAGGGAACTTTTGCCATTCATCTGCTGCGAAGCCTGGGGTCGCAATACTCCTACAACGCCCTTGCCCAGGAGTTGACCGGGCGGTATTGGGTCGATGGAAAGACGTTCGGCAACCAATCTCATCAAACCGTCCCCCATCTCGATGAAACCGACATGCTCCTGGCCGTGGGGTGGAATCCGATGATGAGCCATCACACGCCTCAGGCACGGCGCGTGCTCACCCGACTGAGTAAAGATCCGAATCGGCTGCTCGTGGTCATCGACCCGCGTCTTTCGGAGACAGCCAAAATCGCGGACATCCATCTGCCCGTCAAACCGGGAACGGACGCATTATTGTACCGGGCCATGATCTCCATCATACTCGAAGAAGGGTGGCACAATCAGGACTACATGGACCGGCGCGTCAGCGGTTTCGAGGCGATCCGTTCCCTGTTTACGGATTTCGATGCGAAAGCGGCCCTAGGTGTTTGTGAACTGGACTATGCGCGAGTGAGAGAGGTCTGCCGCTTCTTTGCGACACGCAAGTCCTGTCTTCGCAGCGACCTTGGCGTTCTTATGACCCGGCATAGTACGCTTATCTCCTATCTGGAAAACGCCTTGTTGTCTGTCTGCGGACGGATCGGGGCTGAAGGCGGAAACATCTTCCCGGTGGGGTTGCGCAGCGGGCGGGGCAACCCCAAGAGCACTCCGGATGAACAGGAGGCACGCTCCTGGCGCACCGTGACTTCGCATTATCCGGCCATCACCAGCATATACCCTCCCAACGTGATGCCCGAGGAGATCCTGTCCGGCCACCCGGACAGACTTCGCGCAGTGGTGGTGAGCGGCGCCAACCCGTTGAGGTCCTATGCGGACACGACCGCCTATGAGAAGGCCTTCAGCCGACTGGATCTGTTAGTGACCGTTGACATCGCCATGACCGAGACGGCCGCGCTTTCTCATTATGTGCTGCCCGCTTTGTCCGCCTATGAATCCTGGGACGGGAATCCCTTGATTGGGGAAGGCTTTCCAAAGGTATCCCTGCAGATGCGTCCCCCCGTAGTGAAACCGGAGGGAGAGCAGATCGAAGCTGGTGAAATCTTTCTTCGATTGTCGGATCGCCTGGGATTTGTTCCGGAAATTCCGGAGTCCTTGAACAAAGCGGCGGATAGCGGCGACCGATTCAGGTTTGGGATGGCCCTGATGGAATACTTGCGGTCCGATCCAAAAGCCGCCAGGAGCCTGCCATGCATTCTTTCCAAAACGCTGGGGAAAACATTGGGTTCCGGAAACCTGGCTGCCTTCTGGGGACTTCTGCAGAATCTGCCGCCCGCCGTTCAGGAGATGGCCGCTCGCGTGGGGTTTCATCCCGGACCCGGCCTTGGGGAAGAAATCTTCAAAGCCGTGCTGCAGCATCCGGAAGGTATCTGGGTGGGCGAAGTCGATGCCGCAACGTGGGATCATTTCCAAGCCCTGGACACCCAGGACGGTCGGATCCATCTGGACGCGCCCGAAATGAAAGAGTGGATTCAGGAGATCGATCCTGTACTCGAGTCGAAAAGGCTCAGAGAACACGAGGAAGCATACCCCTTCATCCTGTCGTCCGGCCGACACATGGACTTCAACGCCAATACGAGTCTGCGGGATCCTGCCTGGAACGAAGGAAAACGGGCATGCACCGTGCTCATGCATCCGGAGGACGCGGAAAGGTGTGGTTTCAATGACGGTCAGAGGGTTCGAATAACGACCGAGGCCGGGAAGGAAACCATCGAACTCGAAGTGACCAGGTCCACGAGGCCGGGCTACATCATGATACCGCAAGGATTCGGCCTGGTGCACGGGGGAAAGACCTACGGGACCAACGCCAACCGACTGACCAAAAACACTCATCGGGACCGTATCGCAGGGACCCCTCTGCACCGTTATATTCCATGCAAGGTCGAGGCGGCCTGACTGCAGTGACGGGAGTCTAATTATATACGGGGAGGGAACTTCTGAAAAAGTTTCCCCCCTATGCCCCCCCGTTCAGGATTTTTCAGGCGGGCGCCACCCTTCGACAAGCTCAGGGCCGGCCCCTCCGGGAGGCGCTAAAGGGCCATTGCCCCATGAGGGAGGTCTTTGGGCCACCCCCTGGGAGACCGCTCCTCGGTCCCAGGGCTATCCGGCAAGTCTTGGCAGGGGTTTGGGGATCATGCAACGATGAAAACAGACACCAAAACCAGGATTCTTGAAGAAGGGACCAAACGCGTTTATGAGAAGGGGTTCTATGCCACCGGCCTGCAGGAGATCCTGGCCGGCGCGGGTGTACCCAAGGGCTCGTTCTATTTCTATTTCAAAAGCAAAGAAGACTTCGGTCTCCAACTCATCGATGAGAACGCTCGCCGCCACCTGGATCGGGTGGACCGATATTTGAAGGATCCGAGCAAAACCCCGCTGCAACGCCTGAGCGATTATTTCCATGATCTGATGTCGGCTTTTGAAAAGAACGGTTTCAAGGGCGGGTGTCCTTTCGGAAACCTCTCTTTGGAGATGGGAGACCGGAACGAACGATTCCGGATCCGGCTGGAAGAAGTCTTTAAGGCCCTCAAGCTGAAGATAGCCGCGTGTTTGGAGGAAGCCCGCCGGCAGGGAGAAGTTGCGGCCGACCTGGACGTACAAGAGGCCTCTGATTTCATTCTGAGTAGCTTTCAAGGCACGCTCCTGCAAATGAAGGTCTCCAAAACGACAACCCACCAGAGGTTTTTTGAGCGAATCGTGTTCGAAAAACTGCTCAAGGGCTCAGTCGGATAGGATCCTGAAAATCCGCCATGGCAACGGAAGACGATGCCGCCGCACCAGAGATGTGGATGTCATATTCTACTGTAACGAGGGCGTCCACGCGGTCTACAATTGGTTCGTGGTCACCAAGATACTGGGTCTGAGAAACGCCCGGGTCTATGAAGGCTCCATGGGGGAATGGGCGGACGACGACCTGCTGCCCATGGTTTCGGGAATCGGATTCTATCGTACGTCAGGGGGGATCCTGGCTCCCCCGGTTAAGCGGTCCTATCGTTTATCGCGAAGCCTTTCCGGCAAGATTGGTTCGAGCCCTCCGTGAGCGATCGGCGGCGCGGAGGAGCCGATCCGCGTTATGGGGTATCGGGATGGTTCAGACTTACGGGTTTTACGATGGTCCCTTCTCCGGGAAGATCCGCCATAAACGATCCATGACTTGCATGGACAAGGCTCAGCGCCATGGCGTACCCCTGACCGCCCACATCGTTTGTTGCACCGATCCCATCACTCAGATCCTGGTCGTGGAAAAAGGGCGAAACGGACACCGTCCATGGTCGCCACGAGGATGCATGAACCGCCTTCGTATTTCTGGGGGTAAAAGGACAGTGCATCGTCCTCACTTCTCCAGATTCCGTTTTGAGGGGTGGACGATCGGGTGCCTGAAAAGGCCCTTTCAACCAGTTTGGTGACGCTGTTGTTTCCGGGTAACGTGGCTGTCAGGGAACCATGTGACGAGTCCGCGAGCGCCAAGGTCAGAGGGTACCCCCGGCCGCCGAGGTCGTCCCACACACGAATTCCGTCGCTGTAGTCCGCGTCCGGATACGCCGCGAAATCGACGCCGTTCAAGGTAACCACGGTGATACAGGCGCCGCTCTGGTATTCCTGCAGATAGAAGCTGAGCGTCTTGTCGGTGGATTTCCAAATGCCGTTGGCGGGAATCACCGAAGTCTCTGAAAGAGGCATATCGAGTTCGATTAGAAACATCTTCTCCGAACCCACGTCCTGACCCCAGTTCGTTGCCTAAAGCACTTTCGATCCGTCATTGGTTATGGTCGCATGTGTCTCTTCCCAATATTCCTGTGTGGTGTTGTGGACTTTCGACAAATAGAAAACATTGGGATCGTTCCTATTGAGTTCTACCAAGACATTGGTTCTATCCAGCCAGTTCCTTTCCGGTTCACCCGGCCCTATGTAAGTGGAAATGACACAATATCCAGGCGTATTGCAGGAGATGTGTATACCCGAGCCGAAGCTGTCCGGATTATCGGAAGCATAGTAGAGTCGGATAAGGGGCGTACGATTGGTTCCTTCGCAATTTTCCCCTGCGTTGAGAATCGGCAGAGTCGTCCAGTCGATGGGGATCAGGTCCACATAATCCGTCCTCACATTCTGCATCACAATGACTTCCTTTCCGTCGGCGTCCAGGGCTACGTCGGAATGAGCGGTTCCATAATCCAACCTGTGGAACCGGTCAAGCTCCCTGTTCGCCATGGTCAGTCCGGTAAGGTTTCCGCCGTTCAACGGATCGCCGCCGATGAGAACAAAACCGCCCAGACAGGACATGCCCACCCAGTCGATCTCTCTCTCCTCGGCTGAGATGGAATAGAGGCCTAGGACCTGGTCCTGTTGCCGGTCCCACGTGAAGAGATAGCGCAAGGCGTAGTCCAGGTCGGATCCTTGAAAAGCTAACGCCCAATAGCGTTTGTCGCATGAAGACTCGCCCTCGTCCCGGGTGGCGATGCGAAACAGATCCGTTTCGGCGGCGATGATGGAGCCAATCTTGGAATCGTTCTTGAAGTTCTTTACCATCGTCGCGGAACCGGTTTGGACGTTTACGGTCATGATACTGAACTCGCGAAATCCCCAGATCAGGTCAGGATCTCGAGGATCCCATCTGGGCTCCGCCAGATCCAGCATCGCCATCACACGGTTCGATTCCAGTTCGTATGGAAGCGCCTCGCCCTTGTAGACGGCGAAGCCGCTTTCGATGTTCAAAAGCAATATACGGGACTGGTCCGTGTTGAAGGGATCGAAACGGGAGTACTCGTGTCGAAGGAAGCCGCCTCCCGTTACGCGGGTCAGAGTCGTATGGAAATGAGGATCCTGGAACGGCGCGCCTAGGTCCGGAACGCTCGTCGATACAAGTGGATATTCTGGATTGGAGCCTGAAAGGGGATCGGGAACGGGCAGCAGAGAAGTGGTATCGATTTTCAAACCTTGAACGAAGAACCAAGGCATACGGCCGGTCTCCGCAGCAGCGGCGCCTACGAATGTGTTTGTCCCCGGCGACAAGACGGCCGCCAGGATAAACAGACATAGCCTTCTCATGATAACGTCCTCATAAATCAGTTCAAGGAAGGGGTTTTTCAGAGCGATTCCGTCCTGAGGTCAACAAGCCGTACGGGGTTTCGATCCTCCAAGGCCGTCGGGATGCGTCAGAAGGGTTGAATCCCGGAGGTCTCGGAAGGAACGTTTTTTGACGTAACCAGCTGTAAATAAAATAGCATAATTAGCTCATCCTTGTAAGCGTCGTTTCATGACATCAGTGTCGTCGGTGGCGCTAAGTTCGTTGGGAAGAGCCATGGCTTGACTACTATTCTATTGATGTATTTGTCTGTGTACCACAGTGTGGTATAATTGACACGCCGATTTCTCCCTTGCATTTCTTTGCCTGAATGAGGAAAGCTTCGGTCCATAGAACCACGAAGGGCGAGATGAATAAGTCCGGCAACTCAGAAACCCGGGTCTCGGAGGAACTCGATAGGATGCGACGCCGCATAACCGATCTCGAGGCCGTGGAGGCCGAGTGCCGGATGGCTCAACAGGGACTTGAGAAGACGGTCGAAAGCCAGAACGCCTTGAATTCACTCTTGAAACACTCTCTCGATGAGGTTTCGCTCGAATGCCAGATGGCATATTTCCTGGAGGTTCTGCTCAGCGTGTCCTGGTTGAAGACACTACATATGGGCGGGATATTTCATACGCACGAGGATGACCCCGCGGTCCTTGTACTGGGAGTGCACAAGAATCTGAACAACTCGATTCTGAGCACTTGCGCGAGGGTTCCTTTTGGCCGTTGCCTGTGCGGACGTGCCGCGGCTGAAAGGAAGATTCAGGTGTCCAAGCGGGTGGATCACCGCCACGACATCAATTATCCGGGTCTGGAACACCATGGGCACTACAATGTGCCGGTTTTATCCGGCGAAAAAGTGCTCGGAGTGATTGTCCTGTATTTGCCGGAAGGACAAGACGGCGACCCGTACGAAATATCTTTTCTGAACGCGGCCGCCAGCACTTTGGCGAGCATGATCAAGCGAAAACGTGCGGAAAACGCGCTGCGCCAGAGCGAGCGGGAAGCGCATGTAGTAACGAAGGCCGGAGAGATTAGGAACGCGGTACTACAATTTGCTCCAATCCCCGATACCGGACGATGCATTGCCGGTATCTTGGATATCACTGATCGGATACGAGCAGAATGTGAACTGAAAATGCGTGAAATGGAACTCGATAGCCAGTCTCTCCATCTGAAAGAAGTTAACTCCGCTCTTAGGGTATTGTTAGATCAAAGAGAACGTGATAGGGATGAACTCAAGAACAACGTTCTAAATAACGTTAATAATTTGGTAATGCCTTTTATCGAAAGGTTGAAGGCATGTAAATTGGATAGTTACTACGAGGCTATACTTGAAATCTTGGAGAAAAACATTTTAAACATGGTATCGCCGTTTATAAATAGGCTATCTAACGTATTTATTAATCTAACACCAATGGAAATACAAATAGCCAACCTTATTAAAGAAGGAAAGACAAGTAAAGAAATAGCAAATATGCTCAGACGTTCCGAGAACACAGTTATATTCCACAGAAACAATGTAAGGCGCAAACTCGGCTTGAAACAGGCGAAGCAAAATTTGAGATCATTCCTTTTGTCCTTCGAAAAATAATAGGTTTACCCTACTATTCCCTCCTTATATTTCAATTATTCACACAGGAAACGAACTGTGCTACTCTAAAAGTGTTTGCGGCCCGACATTGTTTCTGCACCGGCATACGTTCGGTCGGCGAATCCTGTTTCCAAGGGAGGGGAATCGGTAGCCCTCAACGTTTGGCAGCGCTGAGCCGTTCGGCACGTACTTCCTGAGACCCTACAATGGGAAGCCTATGGATCTAACAAGATGCAGTTATCCTATCATCATTGTTTTGTGTTTTGTCTAAAATATAAACAAGAACCATAACTAATCAGTTACGGTGGGTTTGCCTTGAAAGAATGTATGGCCAGCTATTAGAAGGGAGGAATATTTATGAGGTCAGTATTAATCTTTGTTGCAACGCTAAGTGTGTTGCTGGTGGGTCCTTTGGTTCAAGCAGGAGACGAATCAATCGATAGTATCTATGAGTCTGTCATTGATAAGAAAATTGATAGATGCGAAAGTCAAGCCGTGTGTGTGATCCATTCACAGAGCAGTAAGCTTCGTTCGTCAGGACTTAGAGCTTACGATATGGCTAATTTCTACCGCAGGAATAAAGATGAACTAGTCAAAGCTATGGTAAAACAGGATGTAAATGCATCAACATGCTCCATCGACTATTTTTTGATCAAAGCATATCACGATCCCCGTGGAAGAGCCGGCCTATTTACTGAATACATACGGAGATAATCCGGCGACGTGGGTGGAGTTAAAAGCTTCGGGTGCCTTTTCTTTACTAAACCGCATTGCGACGGAGCCACAGGTAGGAGGAACGCCGGCTCCTCCCTGTTGAACGAATCAGTCGCGAGCTGCCCCGCCAACGACACAGTCCGGAAAGCAATAAAGCTCGAACGTGCTATTCCACAACAGAAAGACCGGAACATGCTCCAGGGCCCGACCTGAGATTCCGGGCGCCCTCGAAGTTCATGTCTTACCTGCCTTCGGATAGGATAAAAAGGGTGTGTCGAGATTGCAGGAAGAGAATCCTTCCCACCCAATCCCTTCATGATAGTCTTTCCTTGGCGTTCGCCATAGTTTAGGTTAATATGATATCTGAGTACGGTGACGCGCCTATGGTGGGATAAGGTTACCGGATCCCTTGAGGACCGAGTGAGTAATGTACACCGACGATTCGAACATCAGCACCGTACAGGCTGGAGTCGGACCGAGGGGCCGGGAAGCAAGAGTGGGTCACTGTGGCAATTACAAGTAGATCATTCTCACAGAGGGAGTTGTGACATGAGAAAGGCTGCCGGCTTTCTGCTTTTGGCTCTGGCGTTGTGTCTTATGCCGGTATTCGCCTGCGTGACGGAAACCCAGGTTCAAATCTCGGGATCGCCGGTCATAGACAGGATTCTCTCGAGAGGGGAGCTGATCGTCGGTACGGTGGGGAATATGCCGCCGCTCAACATGATCACCCGGGAGGGAGACATCATCGGTCTCGAGGCGGACATGGCCGCGTATCTGGCTACCTCCATGGGAGTGAAGCTCCGGTTCGAGACCATGCCTTTTTCCGATCTGTTGCCGGCGCTCGAGAACGGAAAGATCGACATGATTCTGTCCGGCATGACGATCACTCCGGATCGGAATCTCAGAGTCGCCTTTATAGGGCCCTATTTTGTATCGGGAAAATCCATTCTGACCAAAATACCAACATTGGACGGTGTCAAAGATCCCTCCGAGATCAATACCCCGGATACCACTTTAACCACCCTCGAGAATTCCACCAGCGAACTGTTTGTGAAAAAGTTCATACCGAATGCCAGGCTCGTGACCGTTAAGGATTATGACCAAGCCGTGAATCTGGTGCTCCGGAATGAAGCCGATGCAATGATTGCCGATTATCCCGTCTGCGTCGTGTACGCACTGAGACATCCTGACGAAAACCTGGTGGCCCTGGTGTCCACATTTACCTACGAGCCGATTGGAGTCGCTTTGCCGAAAAACGATCCGCTGCTGATGAACTGGATGCAAAACACGTTGAGCGCCATCGAGGACAATGGAGAACTCGAAGAAATGAGAGTTCGCTGGTTCGAGGACGACTCCTGGCTGAGCAGGCTGCCTCCCGCTTCGGGACATCCGCCTACAGACTAATCTGGAGCCGGAAAGTGCATATGCTGTTGTTTGGCCCGGGGGGAAACCCTGAATGGTTTCCCTCGGGCTTCTTTCAGGTTTTAGAAACCGCTAAGTCCCGAATGACGAAAAATAAGAAACCCTTCCAGCCGCGATCCCCTGAACCAATCCTTTTCTCCTCCCAAGCGTGTAACGATGATAGACAATATCAATACGGTGTGTCGAAAATTGCGACACAGATAGAACCAATTGTAATAACTACATATATTTTGACCATGGGCTTTCCCGCCGCGGGTAGGTGTAGCGGTTTTCATCATTTCCTCTTCGGTCCGCTTGGTGACCGATTCCCGACTGACCCGCCACGTTCATCCGAAAAAACAAAGTAAAATAAACGGGTTACTTAAATAAAACCGCTTCGGGCGCGCGGTGGCATCGTCCTTGCTCTATATGGAGGTCAAGAGACGGGCAATGTCTCACTGAAAGGAGGGTTCCAAGATGCGAAAAAATACACACTCCGACAACGGCCGACGCGGACCATGTGTCCACGTCCGGAGCGGGCGGGTGGATGGACCCAAAACCTGCATATTCAACCACGAATGCTCTCATTGCGCTTTCGATCAGTGGCTCGATTACATGGATGAGTTCATCGACCAAAGCGACCTGAAGACGGGAGAATCGACGAGGGCGCCGAGCCTGGAATTACAGGCGGCGTGAAGCGCCGGATTTGTCCGCATGAAAGAAAGAGAATTCGGACCAAAGTAATAGGAAGGAACGCAAGGCGTTCTGCTGAGAGGGGGCTCCAACATGCAAAAGAATACGCATTCGAACAACGGCCGACGTGGGCCTTGCGTCCATGTCCTGAGTGGGCGGGTGGATGAACCCAAAACCTGCATATTCAACTACGAATGCTTTCATTGCGCTTTCGACCAGTGGCTCGATTACATGGATGAGGCTGACGGTGCGAACCTCATGCGGAGCGGGGAACCGATGGATTCCACTATTGATGCCAGGCAGATGCATTGAAAATATTATTTATGACAGGGAGATATTAAAATGAAAGCAAAGGGAAATAAGCCGAGTGATGGTAAGAAACGGGTGGTCAGCTTCCAGGTGGTGGAAAACCAGTGCATCTGGGCGAAAGCCGGGGTCATCAATTACCGGGTCTGTGACAATGCCTATGACTGCAACACCTGCGGCTTTGACAAGGCGATGAGCCGGGCCGGGCAGAAGAAGCCGGAGGATGTTTCTCAGCTGTTTGCACCCGGTTGGAGCGAGGAGTTGAGGAGCCGCTATATCGGCGCCAACCGGCCGTGCCGTCATGCGCTCACCGGCCGCATCAATGCACCGAAGATATGCCCTTTGAACAACGAGTGCTACCATTGCGCCTTCGACCAGTGGCTGGATGAAGTGGATTTGAGCCAGGAACTGGATGCCCCCAAGTACCGGCTGGCGTCCGGATTCAAAATCGCGGAAGGCTACTACTACCATATGGGGCATACCTGGGTGCGGTTCGAACATGGCGGCGTCGTACGAGTGGGATTCGATGACTTCCTCTCCCGCGTGTTCGGCACGATGAGTTCGGTGGCGCTTCCGTCTTTGGGAAGAAGCGTGTCCCAAGACAAGGTGGGGTGGAGCTTTGCGCGCGAACAACATGAGGCGTCCGTGCTGTGTCCCGTGACGGGGAAGGTCCTGGCGGTGAACCATGCAGTCATGGACCATCCGGAAATCGCCCACAAAGATCCCTATCAACACGGATGGCTGATGATTATCGAGCCGAACATGCCCAAGCGGAATTTGAAAGGCCTCTATTACGGTGATGAAAGCGTCCATTGGATGGAACAGGAGCAACAGAAGCTGATGGGGATTTTGGGTCCTGAATACGCCGCGCTGGCGGCCACCGGCGCCGAGGTGGTGGACGATGTCTTCGGCAACTGCGAAGGTATCGAATGGAACGGCTTGGTCGACCGGTTTCTGCATACGAGCAAATAGTTGGAAAGACAGGTGCTGAGGGAGACTCTAGATAGTTTCCCTCGGACTTAAAATTTTCCGAGAATCGCTACACAGCCCTAAACGGAACGGCTGAATTCTTGGAAACCGTTCGATTTCTCGAGCCCTTTCCGGTTTGTCTCGTAGGGGCGGGTTTGCCGTAGGTCCTGAGCCTGTCGATGGAAAACCCGCCCCTTGCAGCTTTGAAGGATAGCTCTGAAAGAGGCCCCGAAATCCACCCCGTTTCAAAACCTGCAGCCGGTAAGGTTGGATCGGCGGGTGCAAAACGACCGAAATCCGGCATTTGTTGGTTTTCACCCTTGCGGATGCAGTTCTACAGTCCGTAAGGCGCATCGAGGTTACGGAAATGCGGGAGCGTGCGTGGCGTCCTCCAGGAAAGTGGTGCAGTAGCGGCAAAACTGGAAGGGTATGCGATCCAGATCGTCCAGGTTTCCGGCAAAACGCATAAGGCACCTTTCGTCCGTGCAATGCATGACATTGAACAGGTGTCCCAACTCGTGCAAGGCGATCTTGGCGGCCCGCTCCAAAACGGTCGAAAACTCGGGAGTGTTCGAACCTTCGGCTTTCCCCAGCCGATAGAGAGACACGAGAGCCACTTTTCCTCCCAGCATGGCCTCACCGAACACATGGGTGAATATGGGGACAAAGATGTCCACGTCGAACACGGCGATGACCTTGCCGCATGTGTCGAGCGGTTTGGACTCGAACGCCTTCAATAGATGGGCCGCGTTATATTGATGCCTTTTCGAATCGTAGGCCTCTCGGGGGAGATCCCAGGGGGCGAGGGTGTCCGTGGTTAGATGAAGATAGCCGGAGACATGGGCCGCTATCACCTTGACTGATAGAGGGGGCGCCTTTCCTACAGCCACTACACCAATCCGCTTCGTATCAGCTTTCATCGACGGCCAAAGGATTTGCGTTCGTACGAGAAAGATCCGAATCGGCGAACGCGCCGAGCCGGACTCAGTTATCGCGTTTAAGCCCGTACATGTTGATCTTCTTGTGGAGCGTGGCGCGATGAATGCCCAAGATTTTTGCCGCCTGCGAAATGTTCCAATCGCATTCGGTCATGACCAATTCTATGTGCGTCCTCTCCATATCGAACAGAGACCGTCCGGGAGATCCGCCTGTCGGTTGGGCGCACAGGAAAGCGAAGTCGCTCGCGTTAAGTGTCCGTGATTTGGAGAGAACCACAGCCCGTTCGATGGCGTTTTCCAACTCGCGCACGTTGCCGGGCCAGTCGTAATTCTTGAGCAGCATTTCGGCTTCACGCGACACATGGTCCACATGCTTGGTGGTTTCGTGGCTGAATTTGTTCAGGAAGTGGTTTACCAGCAGCGGGATATCTTCCTTTCGCTTTCTCAACGGTGGAATCTGGATCTCGATCACGTTGATCCTGTAATAAAAATCCTCCCTGAACGACCGGTTGGAGAGCTGCTCCTCGAGGTCCCGGCTGGTTGCGGAGATAAGCCTGAAATCGACTTCAACGGACTGGGTGCTGCCTACGCGTGTGATTTTCTTTTCCTGCAATACCCGTAACAGGTCCACCTGCATCTTGGTGCTGATTTCACCGATTTCATCGAGAAAGAGTGTTCCTCCGCTCACCACCTCGATAAAGCCTTTGCGGCTTTGCACCGCACTTGTAAAAGCGCCTTTCTGGTGTCCGAACAGCTCGCTTTCCAATAACGAGTCGGGGATGGCGCCGCAGTTGATGGCGATAAAGGGGTAATTGGCTCTTCGGCTTCTGGCGTGGATCGCTTTGGCGACCATCTCCTTGCCGGTTCCGGTTTCGCCTATGAGAAGGACCGACGCGTCACTGTCCGCCACTTCCGGGATGAGCTGAAACAGTTCCTGCATGGCGTCCGACTGCCCGATGATGTTTTCAAACCGGGACATGTGTTCCAGCCGGCCTTTCAGGTAGTTGTATTCCTTGGCCAGTTTCCTTTGCTGTGCGATCTTTTCCATGACCAGGGAGAGCTGATCCGGCTTGAACGGCTTGAGCAGGTAATCGGCGGCGCCTATTTTCATGGCCTGGACCGCCGACTCAATGGAACCGTACGCGGTAATGATGACCACGATGGTTTCCGGATACTCGGCCTTCACCTTTTCCAGCAGCTCGATGCCGCTCATTCCGGGCATCTTGATATCTACGAACATCAGGTCGAAGGCGCTCTCTTCCAATTTTTTGAGGGCTTCCATTCCCGAGGCGGCGGCGTCCACCCGGTGACCGCCTCTTTTGAACCAGTGAAGAAAGGACTCGCGAACGATCATTTCGTCATCGACGATCATAATGCTCATTTTTTCGTTCATGGAGCATCCTCCTGGTGGGGAAGCGTAATCCAATCCCCGGTAGGAATCGGAAACTGGAGAATAAAATTGGTCCCCTCATTGACCCGGCTGTTCACCGCGACTTTTCCGCCATGGCTTTTGACCACTCCGTAGACGATGGATAGACCCAGACCGGTGCCTTCGCCCATGGGTTTTGTCGTGAAGAAAGGATCGAAGATATGATCCAAATTTTCAGGCGAAATGCCGACGCCGGTGTCGTGGATTTCGACAGAGACCGATTCCAGTTTCGGATCCAGCCGCGAGATGATTTCCAGACGCCCGCCGGACGGCATCGCCTCGATGGAGTTGAAGATCAAATTGAGAAAACACTGCTGCAACTTGTTGGCGTCACCGTGAATGCTCAACATGTCCGGAGCCAGTTCGACCTTCAATTCGATGTCCTGCAGTTTGATTCGATGGCGGGTCAAGTTGAGCACCGCCGTGAGTACGTCGTTGAGATTGGTGTCCCGGTACTCCATGGATGATTCCCTGGAAAAGGACAGCAGGCCGGAAACGATGGCGCCGCAACGTTCGAGTTCGGTGGACATGAGCTCCGCAAACTTGCGCAATTGCTCGGCGTCCTCAGGACCAATCTTCCCTTCTTTCAGGATGTCGAGTATGATGTGGCTAAACGTTATGAGCCCCTGGATCGGGTTGTTGATTTCATGAACGCAGCTCGCAACCAGCTTGCCCAGTGAAATAAGTCGATCCTCCTGGATCAGTTTATCCAGATCCGCCTTGGATTCCTTTTGTCGCTGAATCCATTGAGACGAGATATCCCGAGAAATATCACGCCAAATCTCGATGATACGCACAATGTCGCCATTTGGATCCTTGATCGGATACGTCACGATCTCGCTGTATGACAGCGGATCATCCGCCTTCAGGTCCGGCTCAATGACGCGTGAGGATCTGCCGGTCCGGATCGTTTCCAACATGGGACAGGTCAGGCCGAAATCCGTACTGGCGCAGGGTGCGTTGAATCCACGGATGACGCTGTAACAGGGTGCGCCGATCACATCTTTTCGGGTCTTTTGAATGGATTCCAGACACGCGGCATTGGCCTCGGCTATGGTGAAATCGGTATTCAACACCAGGATTCGCTGGGTCACCTGTTGGATGAGAAACTCGGAGATCATCTTCTCGAAAAGGACTTGCTGTTCCAATGGCCTGCGCTTCTGATCCACCGCAACGAACTGAAGCAACCATCGGGCGATGTTGAGTTCAAGGATTCCCACGCGCTCGGGTCTCAACTTGATCAGATCGTACAGCACCTCGCGGCTGTTGGTTGATTCAATGACAGCGTTCAAATCTTCGATTTGCAGCAGCTCCCGCAAATCGGTGGTAGTGTAAATACCCATGTCCCGGGCCATGCGGTAGCCTTCCGCCTCCGGGTTGGTGTCGCAGACACCCACAACCTTGATTTTGAATCTGGTAAAAGCATTCAAAGAGAACAACTTCAGGAAAAATTTGCATGTCCGGCCTCCGCCTACAATGGCCAGGTTCTGGGGAGCCTTACCGTAACTTTTAGTATCCATGCTCAGGATGTCCTGGGAGATCCTTTGGATCTCCACGGCTGCGGGACCACATCGTGGTCCCAATGGAATTCCGAGAACCTCGAGGGAGGTCGCTTGGTTCCTGTCAACCCGACGCGCAACGTTCTTCCGCGCTTTGCGATCGATTGGAAGCCTTAACCGCCGGCCGATCCGGGATTTTCATGCTTATTGTAGGGAAGGGCCGGAAGCACGCCGCCTGCGCCGGGTTCTTTCCGGTCGCAACATCGTTTAGACACTCTCTGTGTGAGTACACTTTTCCATCCCCTTTTTCAACGGCAGGATACCATGACACGAGTCCGATGGGCGTCAACAAGGTGAATGCGACTCGGGAAGTCCATACACGCGGAATTTCGAAAAGAGTTGCTTCAGGCCGCCGGGAACATCCTGCGCTATGGACTCGTCCGCCCATCTCGACAGGCCGTGGAGGGTGGAATGGGTGGAGAAAAATGGTTGCTCGCAAAAGACCGGTTCATCTGATTTCAGGGAATTGTTTCTCGGCGATATTGGACCGGCATGGACAGACTGTGGGGCGGCAGTTCGGCCCTGGACTCGATCAGCGCCAGCAGGATTTCAACCGTTCGGTCATCCGGCTTCCATTGATAGCGCCGCTCGTATCCTTTTCCGCTGAAGCGCTCGTATCCTATGACATTGGCCTGAGCGTCCCGTTTTTCCCTCTCGTGGTGAGCAACGATATATTCCATGGTATCTTTCAACATTTTCGGCCAGTAATCCTTGGAGAGGGCCCCTTCAGCGTCAACGGGGTATTTATTGAACTCTACACGGGCAATTCCGCTGGGTAATCGCTGTTTGAGCTTCATGAACACGATCACGACCCGCACGTGTCGATCGGCAAAATCCGGAAACAGGGCTCCTCCCTCGTAGAGAAACCGGCGGAATTGCACACCGGACATGTGCGTGACGGATCCTTGCGAATCCACATAGAAGTGCCAGGGAACATGGTCCATTTTCAGTTTCTTTTCAGGGAAGTCCCGCGCTTTCCACTTCTTCGTCCAGGCTCGTCAGGTAGACGGTCAGGGCATCCCGAATCACGTCCGACAGCCTGTGGTTTTCCCTGCGATCCTCAGGTTTGCGTGGGGCATCTTCAGCGGCCCGCCGTGTCGCTTCTCTCATGACGGCTTCGTACAATTCCGGCGGCAGCATGACCGAGAGCTTTACGAATCCGGTGCGATCTTCTGCCGGGGAAGCCAGGTTGAACCTGCCGGCGCTCCCGACTCCTCCCACATTTCCTCTGTTGGGGCGGATTTCGGCCTTTATCCGGGCCGCTGCACGAGTAAGGCTCCCTGCTTTATCCATAGTTCCTCCTCGATGGCTCGGGCCAATACGCTGAATTCTCTCCGAGCCGGGCTTGAAGGGGAATATTCGGCCAGTGTCAGGCCACGCAAGGCCGCCGTGGCCGCCGCTTCCCGCAAACTTATGGAAGGAGCTACAGGCGCCCCCAGTCCTTCGAGCGCTGCGCGAATTTCGCGTCCGGCGCTTGTGAACGCCCGCACCCGGTTCGGAACCAGCCACGCTTTCGGCCTGTGACTCCTCCGCTGGACGTTGGCCTCTCGGACCACCTGGAGCGTTTCTCCCGCGGCAAAAATATCCAGTGGGGATGGACTTACCGGTATGAGCGCCAGATCCGCCACCAGGTGGGCCCATAGCGCCATATCTGTGAACGTTGGCGGGGTGTCCAGGAATACGAGTCCGGCAGTCTTGGCGGCCGCCTGGACTTGAACGTTGAATTCGTCGAAGGAAGAGGCTTCCAGAGACTCCACAATCCGATGCAACAGACCTTCACCCATGCCGGCCCAGCGGATCAGGCTCTGCTGCGGATCGGCGTCCAGCGCCAGAACCTGGTGCCCCATGTGTGAAAACTCGCCACACAGATGTGCGCACAGCGTCGTTTTCCCACTTCCACCTTTTCGGCCCGTCACCGCGATTAAGGTCATAACCGAAACCACCCGATTTTGAGATGTCGTGACCCGATAAGTACGGGCGCGTTTTATCGTCGGGAATCGCAATCCTGATGATTCAGGTCTTCAACATGGGCTAAGCGGTCACATGCTTGTATCCAACAAAGAATACCGTGTTCTGGTTTCATTTCTGTCAAGGCTTCGACAAAAGCAGACCCGATCCATCGATCGAGAGGTTCGATATTGTACAACGGATTCCCGAAGCGGTTGCGCGTCCGACACAATCATATAAACGGAAGGCCTTGCCGCGCTCTATTTGGCATACGTACCGTATTCCCGGCCGAATTCCATGAAATGGAGAACCCGATCGAGGGTGGAATTGTACGGGATATCGCACCCTGACGTGAGGATGAACGCGCTTCCTTTCGCGCATAGGTCCACCACTTCCTTCACAGCGGCTTCGATCCGATCTTTCTTGCCATTGGCAAACAGGTTCGTGGCCACGTTCCCGATGGCCACGATTTTCGTACCCGCCAGGTCCCGCAGGCGTTGCATCGAGGTCTGGGCGTCGATGCTGAGAGAATGGATCGGCAAGTCGAGAATGTCTTCCAGAATGGGGTCAATGTAGCCGCATATATGCAGACTCACATTTATTCTATTGGCTTTAAAATATTCAAACAATTCCATGTGATACGGTTTGATGAACTCCCGATACATGTTCGGTGAAATCAGGCTGCAGGAAGCCGCCGCCTCGGTCATGCTCACTCCGGCCCCGGTGTCTTTGAGCTTGGAGGAATAGACCTTGCACGTTTCCGTTGCGAACGCCATCAAGTCATGGACGAAATCCGGTTCGTCATAGGTGTCCATCATGAGTTGTTCGACGCCACGCAGGGTGACGGCGATATTCCAGGGACCGTTCACCACGGACGCCACCGGCACCTGCCTTCCGAAATGGGAGGCTAAATCCCTGCAGGCTTTCAGGTAAACAGGTCCGCGACCGTCTTTCTCAGGATCCGGCACCGTCATTTTCACTAAAGCCTTCTGGTCTTCCGCGAGCATTTTCCTTCGAAGCAAAGGACTGCCGTCTTCTGTAAATTCGATTACGTTGCCCATAGCTTCTGTTTCGAGATTGAGGTCGATGTGGGAAACCAGTGTATCCGGCCGGACAATATCGAAGGCGCGAAGTGTGGCCTCCACCATCTTACCGGGATCCGTAAAGAATCGTCCCAGGGGGACTCCCCCCAATTTGGCGGTAAACGGACCCAGAGATACGGTTACGGGAATCCTTTCCAGAAATTCGCGCTTGAACGCCGCGCGCACATAATCCATGCCGCATTTTTCCGCCATTGAACACCTCTTCCTCGTTGAGACGTGACAGCCGAGGGCCGCCCGCACTGATAACCGCTTTTCTCAAATCACTCCGTCTATTTGGGTTCCATTATGCCCGTCATTCCAAAGAATGGCTATTACTTCTTCATTGGAAACATTCCGGAGCCGGTTTGCTCCGGCGATCCGTTTCGATGCACCGGATAACCCATGCCCTTATGGCGAACTCGATGTCTGAAGCGAGTCTTTTGTCTTTGGCGATGCGGGGCAAATCCATCTGCGGGTTGGCGAGCCGCTTTAGGTCCATCGGGAGAAACTCTTCCAGCCGAATATCCTCAAATTTCCCTTGTGAAACAGCCAAGAGAAGGCTTTCCTTTCCGGTTTCATGTGAAAAGCGACCGTTCTTTCGCCATCTTAAACAGAGGATGAAGTCTTGTCGAGCGCTTTGAACGGGGAACTCGTCTCCCTGAACGATCTTCGTAAATGATCAGACGATCTTATATCGCTTCAGCTTGCGATAGAGCTCCTGGCGGCTGATACCCAGCACCGCCGCCGCCTTCGTTTTATTCCATCGAGCCTTCTCCAAGGCGGCGACTACATCGTGATAGTGTTCCCGGTCTTTGGACGTTAAACCGAATTTTCTCAAATGAGCGGGCAGGTGCCTGGTCTCGATAACTTCTTCCCTGCAAAGAATGAATGCGTGCTCCAGCGAATGCTCCAGCTCCCGGACGTTCCCCGGCCAAGGGTATTCTATGAATGTTTCGAGCACATCCTCTGATACCGACGCGATCTGTTTATCGAGTTTGATTCTCAGTTTCTCCAAAAAATGATCGACGAGGAGAGGTATATCTTCCTTCCGTTCTCTCAACGGCGGCAGTTCAATTTCCACAACCCGTAAACGGTAATAGAGGTCTTCGCGGAAGCGCCCACCTTCTATTTCAGTATTTAAATCCTTGTTCGTGGCGGCAATTACTCTGACATTCACCTTCACCGGAGTCGAATCGCCGACACGCTCAAACTCCCCGTCCTGCAGAACGTGGAGAAGGCGAAGCTGCATGTGCGGCGTGGTCTCACCAATTTCGTCCAGGAAGATCGTACCTCCCTCGGCTTTCTGGAATCGACCCATGCGGTTCTTGGTGGCCCCGGTGAAAGCTCCGCTGACATGGCCGAACAGCTCGCTTTCGAGTAAGGTCTCCGGCAAGGCGGAACAGTTTACGGATACAAAGGGCCTACCACGAAGAGTTCCCATGCGGTGTATCGTCCTGGCAACCATACCTTTCCCGGTGCCGCTTTCTCCGCTTATCAAGAGGGTGCTCCGGACGTCCTTCAAACGCTCCATTAGGTCATAAATCTCTTGTATTTGTGGACTCTTGCCGATGATACCATGAAGCTCACTGCGTCCTTCAAGTTCCCTTTCCAGATGGACGAGTCGGGTCTCATCTCTAATAACGAGAACAGCTCCCTGGACTTTATTCCTGGTCCCCACCAATGGGTAAGTCCTGATATTTACGGTTTGTTGAGGACGGCTTTTCCTTTCACATTCAATGAAACGAACCTCAAGGGAACGATGCTCACGGATCGTAGTCTTCAGACTCTCCAAGCAGTTCATGCTGCATTCCCCTGAGAAAGAGTCAAAAGCATTTCCGACAGCCGACTCCCGGGTTATCCCACACAATTCTCCGGCTCTTCCATTGACTTGGAGGATCAGTAGCTTTTGATCAACAGTAACAATAGCGTCTTTGACACTCCTAAAAATAGCTTCGAGATTCAGACGATATTTTTCCTTTTCTTCGGCAAGTTTCTTATGTCGTAATGCCTTGCTTGCCACGTGAAGCAATGTGTCCTGGCGTATAGGCTTGGGCAAATAATCAAATGCGCCTAGCCGAACAGCATCCGAAGCCGTTTCTATGTTAGGCGCACCGGTAAAAATGACAACAGGGCATAACATATTTCTTTTCTTGACTTCATCCAGGATTTCAATACCTGTTCTTCCTTTCAAAATAACGTCAGCAAAAATGACATCGAGTTCGATGCTATCGATGATTTCTAGGGCCTGGTCGCAGTCGGATGCGCACCATACATTATACCCCTCTTGCTGGAGAAATCGGTTCAAAGTGAATCGTATGTTCTCTTCGTCGTCTATTAATAATATGTTAGCTGCCATAGCCTCACCCGACTGGAATATAAATGATGACCTCAGTGGAGTCCAGCTCCCTGCTCTTAATCACGAGCTTTCCTCCATGATCTTTTATTATGCCATGGCTGATACTCAGCCCTAAGCCTGTACCCATCCCGCTGGGTTTGGTTGAAAAGAAGGGCTCGGTGACCCTATGTAGATACGACTGTGGAATGCCTGTCCCTTTGTCCAACAGCGACACCTTTACGTAGTGTGTATCATTCAAGCGAGCCTCTCGGGCGTCAATCTTTAACAATTTGTCGGGATGAAATCCGGGATATCGCTGGTTCAGCGCATACCTGGCGTTGTTGATTATATTCAAAAATACCTGCTGTAGCTGCTGGAAATGACCGACGGCTTTTGGCATCGGGTCTTGGATCGAAAGTCTCAGAATAATTCCATTCTTGTTGAGCTGAGCTTCAGTCAGACCCAAGGTGGCCGATAAGACTTCCGATACGTCGATCGGCTTTTTTGTAAAGTCTCGCGAACTCGCGAAAGACAACAGGCCGCTCACAATGGACGCTATTCGCTCTCCTTCTTTCATGATTCTGTGGCCCAAATCATACTCGGTTGTTGCTTTGTCATACTCGTTAACGAGTATCTGGGCAAGATTGATTATGGAATTGATGGGGTTGTTGATTTCGTGAGCAACTCCTGCCGCAAGTTCTCCCAGCGACGCCATCTGTCCCGCGTTCAACGCCTCGGACTCGATTTCTTTCATGGCCTCTTCGGCGCGCTTGCGCTCCGTGATATCCAGGTATGTTCCCATGGCGCGAAGCGCTCGTCCGTGCTCGCCCCATCGAACGACCCTTCCCCTATCCAACAACCACCTCCATTCGCCGTTTTTTGTGCGCATGCGGTGGACGTTCTCGTACAGGTCGGTTTGGCCTTTGAAATGCTGGATCAGGTCTTCCCTGATTCTGGGGAGATCGTCCGGGTGTGTGAGGCTTTTCCAACGAGCCCCGGTCATGTAAGGCCTGGTTTCCTCAAGGGTATAGCCGAGGTTCTCAACCCACTGTGGAGTGACTTCCATCACGTCGGAAACGAGGTCCCAGTCCCATAGACCTTCATTGGCGCTTTCCAAAGCCATTCTCAACTGTTGTTCGCTTCGCCTCAGAGCCTCTTCAGTATTTCTTAATTCTGATAGTGACATCCCGAGTTTACTATTTTCGATGCGAAGCCATTTTAGTTCCGAGATCAAACCTGCTTTTGTCTTTTGCTCATCCTTCATAGTTGGCTCCCTATGAACCGGCCTGTCAAAAAACATCTACTTTTACAACAGTATGCACACTAGGTAATTCACGACACGAACTGTTCGTGAACGCGTAGGAAGCCAAGAGCGCTAATTCCACGTTATTCCGTAGAAAGCCGGAATGACGTATCATTAATAGGTTTCTCATCTCCGATTTCGCCAGGGTTACGTTTCTTTTCACATTCTACTAAACCATTGAATATTGCGTACAAGACGATATATTGACCAGGATGGTCTATAATGTACCATTTGTACTAGGCTATGTTACACTTTGTAGAAATGATAATACACTGCATGTTTGCCTTACACATAAAAATGGAAATATATCCAAGGATCATTATATTTATATTATCAGCGCCAACTCAAATTTGCAAGGCTATCCTGATAGGAATGTTACAAAGTGTAACTTATTCTCCCCCGCATCGGGTCAACTCTTACCCAGTGTAGTGCTCCGAAGCTCGTAACAATATGAAAACAGAACAAAATATTTAATTAAGTTCGGCAACGGCTTCCGGCACATTTCTTGATAAGAGATTCTTCACAACTGCCTATGTGACTTGCCTTGATGTTTGTAGTCACGCATTTGGAATTTCGGCGAAATGGCCTGAAGTATGAAGTAGCCAGCCGCCTTTCAGGTATGAATCTGACGCTCCAGAGGAGTAGTTTGCCTGTTCAACGGCTTGATAGTTCGGAATTTACATCAAATACTTCAAATTAAGACTACCATGTTTTTCAGAGTTAGTAAAGTTACACTTGCATATTCCATCCCATCTTCTTAATGTCCGCGCCCGTGAACTCGGTACGGATCGATATTCAAACAAGGTGGACAAGAGGCCGCCCGAGGCATGAATCTATGAAAGGAGGAGATTTGTACAGACAATCGAGAGATCGGTCCGGTTAACTGCCTGGAAGCAGGCGCTCCGGGTAATTGGCCGGAAGTATGAAAACAACAGGAGGAGAGTATCCGACGATGGAACAAGCACTCGAAAAGAAAATGACACTCGATTTTGAAAAGCCGATGTTCGAGAAAACCGAACGCAAGGCCGTTAAAGAAGAAGAAAAACAACCATACGATTCCCTCGATATCCTGGCGGATATCCTGGTGGAGGAAGGCGTACAGGAAATATGGTGCCTGGAAGGAAGCGGTTTGTTCCGACTGATCAATTCGATCATGAGGAAAGGTATAAAGAGGATTTCGTGCACCCACGAAGCGGAATGCGGTTTTGCCGCCGAGGCCTTCGGCAGAATCGCCAGAAGGCCGGGAGTGGTCACCATCGGACCGGGAACGGGAGTTACCAACCTTTCCTCGACGCTTCACCAGGCTCGCAGCGCCCAAGCCCCCATGGTGTTCATTGTTGCGGACTCACCCGAGTTGTTTGACGGAAGGTGGACGCAACAAGGGGGACTCATCGCGTCGGAGGTGCTTTCTCCTCTTCTCAAACGGCCGGTTAGAAGGCTGACGCAGCCTCTGTCCGTGGCATATCAAACGAAGCAGGCTTTCCGCGACGCCGTGACGCCGGTAACGGGTCCGATGGGCATTGCCATGGCGGAAGAACTCACTCTGTATTCGCCCGGCAGCCCGGCCACCACCAAAGGAATGCTCGCGCATGGATACGTTCCGGGTACATGGCCCCAAAGCCGAACGGATATGTTCAAGATGGAAGCCGACCCAACAGATATCGAGAGGAGCATGAAATGGCTTTTGGAGGCGGATCAGCCGGCGATGATCTGCGGAGAGTCCATCTGGTACCACGACGCGGTGGATGAGTTGAACGAGTTTGTGCATCTTATAGGGATTCCCTGTCATACTCGGAGGCTTTCCCGTGGCGCCATCTCCGAGTACGATCCACTGAACTGTTACGGCCGGGCGAGGGGAAGGACCATGAGGGCCGCCGACCGGGCGCTGGTGATGGGTCTCGGCGTACGATATCTGGAAAACTTCGGCAAACCTCCGTTCTGGGGTAATGAAACCCGCTATATCCAAGTTCAATGCTCTCCCGAGATGCAATGTCTCCAATTGCATAATGAATTCGAGTTGAACGGAAACATGAAGCTCATTCTGCAACAGATGATCTCCTGTCTTAAAGATTTGGGAGTCAAAAAGCCCGTCGCGAAATGGGAAAAGTGGCGGGCAACCGTACTCGAAGAAAAAGAGAAGTCGCTCCAGCGGACCACCGAACGGACGGAATCCCAAAGAGGTAAGCAGCCCTTTCATCCCGACCTGGCTGGAAGACTGATCGGGGAATGGCTCAATAAGGAGCTTCAGGACGACTACATTACCGTGCTCGGCGGATGGTCCGCCACTTCCTTCTACACCGACTGGATTCGGCTCAGAACGGCGGGCCGACTGTTGGACGCCACGGATGCCATCGGACTTGGACATCCGGTATCCATGGCTGTCGGCGCCTCCATGGCGGATGGGAGAAAGCACCCGGTAATCGCCCTCATGGGTGACGGCGACTTCTACGGTGGAGCCGGGATGGCTTACCAGCTCGCGGTCAAGTGGGAGATTCCCGTAATCGGGATTCACATCAACAACAACTCTCTCTGCACGAACTGCGATGAGGTATTTCAGGCGCCCTACGGAGTTACGAAGGACTTCTATAAAGATTTCATGCAGATCTATCCTCCCAAGATCAAGACAGAAAAGATGGTCGCCGAGTTCGGTGTTCACGGAGAATACGTCGAGCGTGATGAAGAGATGCTGCCGGCTCTGGACCGCTGCCTCAAGGCCGTGCGAGAAGGCGTTCCCGCTCATGTGAACGTCATTGCAGACCCCATTGTGAATAATGAGATCATGGGTCTCTTTACGGCAACCCTTTACGGGAACATACCCTATAACGATCTCACACGGCCCGCCAAAAGGCTCATTACGGAGCATGGATATTTCCGGAAGGCGTCGGCGTTTTCCGCGCATCCCAGCTGGCTCAAGGCGGTTCAAGTCTACGAGGAAACCGGCCAGATTCCGGACATCGTCTGATCCGGGAACCAAAACTCGCCAAGAAAGCATTACTAAACACAAGTCTCAATTAAAAACCATTTTATCCAAAGGGAGATAGGAAATGCCCGCGAAAAGCCTTCAGCAGAAATTCGAGGACTGGCAGTGGAAGTGCCAGGATTGCGCACACGTCTGGCGGAGCGAGAGCTACGAGTGTCCTAAATGCAAGAGCCTCAATACGGAAAGAACTCTAAAATAGTCGTACCGTTCACAGGGTACTTGCGGTAGCCGCGGAGGGGAGCTCTCTTCGAGAGGTTCCCCTCCGGTCGGGCGAGTCCGTCTAACAGGTGCAGGAGACGTTATGCAGTTGAACGGAAGCGTGGCTGTTGTGACCGGAGGCGCATCAGGACTCGGAGAAGCATGCGCCCGCGAACTGGTGGCCCATGGTGCAAGGGTCGCCATTTTGGATCTTTCAGAAGATAAAGGAAAGAATCTTGCCTCCGAGTTGGGCGGCGCCTGCCTTTTCCACAAAACGGATGTGACGGACGGAAATTCGGTAAAGTCAGCTATCGCCGCGACCATGGAGCGGTTCCTTTCCGTTCACATTGCCGTCAATTGCGCCGGAGTGGCAACGCCTGCCAAAGTACTCGGCAAGCGAGGGGTAATGCCATTGGAGAGCTTTGTTCAAGTACTCAACATCAATTTGGTCGGCACCATGAACGTAATTCGGTTGGCTGCGGAACAGATGATAAAAAACAAACCCAATCAAGACGGAGAAATCGGAGTGATGGTCAATACGGCCTCGGATGCCGCTTTCGAGGGGCAGATCGGGCAGGCCGCATACAGCGCTTCGAAAGCGGGAGTCGTGGGAATGACCCTTCCCATTGCTCGGGAGTTCGCCGACTACGGCATTCGCAACGTGAGCATCGCCCCGGGGATATTCGACACGCCCATGATCGGCGGGATGTCCGACGCTGTTAGGAAGTCCCTCATCGCTACGTGCGTATTCCCTAAACGGATGGGGTATCCGTCGGAATTCGCCATGCTGGTCAGACAGATCATTGAAAATCCGATGCTGAACGGTGTGGCCATCAGGCTGGACGGTGCTTTGCGCATGGCTCCCAGGTAAAGCGTGAGCAATCATTTACTAATGAATTCCGGGGGCATGAATCCCCGGATCCGGGAGTCTCTGCGGACTGCGTTCCGGTGAACCTTAGAACAGATGCAAAACATGCGACAGAGCCGGAGGGATAGGGGGCCCAACGGGGGTACGAGGGCGGAGCTTTCGCGCCGCGCCCGAGCGGACCTTGAGCGCCCCCCCTCGGGCACGCATCGCCAACTATTACATTTGCCACAATGAACCTCGGGCAGAGGAGGTAACCATGATGGATCGGAAAGACATTCGGCGGATTGAGGAAAGGAGAGCCGTCTGGGAGCAAAACACCCTTACCAAAACTCCCCCTCGAAAGAAGGGATTCGCGACCATTTCAGGGATTCCGCTGAGGGATATCTATACCCCTGAAGACGTAGCCGGCTTGGATTACTTAAACGACCTTGGTTTTCCCGGCGAATATCCGTTCACGCGTGGAGCCTACGCCCCGATGAACAGGGGGCGCGCTTGGACCATACGTCAGGTTGTGGGAGTCGGCACCGCCAAGGAAACCAATCAGCGGCACAAGTTCGTCATGAAAACGGGCCAGACCGGTATGAGCAACGACTTCGACGTGCCGACATGCATCGGGCTGGACTCCGACCATCCTCTGGCGGAAGGGGAAGTCGGTCGGGTCGGGGTCGCGATAGACAGCCTGGCGGACATGGAAGCTTTATACGAGGATATTCCTCTGGAAGGCACCAGCCATTCCTTCACCATAAACCACCCGACCCTTCCAATTCTAAGTATGTTTCTCAACTTGGCGGAAAAGAGGGGAGTGCCTTACGCATCACTGCGGGGAACCACTCAAAACGATCCTCTAAAAGAGTGCTTCGCGATGAAGATGTTTTCTTTTCCCCCCAGGTCCAGCGTAAAACTCCTTGTAGATACGTGGGAATTCGCTTCCAAGTATTTGCCGAAATGGAACATCACCAATATGAACGGATATCCCACAAGAGATTCCGGAGGGACGGTCTACCATGAACTGGGGTTCACGTTTGCCGCAGCTATCAATTATTTCGATGAAGCCTTGAAGAGAGGCATCAGCGTGGACGCCATCGCTCCCGGGGTCTCTCTAATGTGGTACGTTCACATGGATTTTCTGGAGGAGATTGCGAAGTTCAGGGCGATGCGACGGATCTGGGCAAAGATCATGAAGGAACGATACCAGGCCAAAAACCCCAAAAGCTGGCAGCTCAGAATGCACGCCCAGACCGGCGGCGGCGCATACACCTATCAGCAGCCTGAAAACAATATTGTGCGGGGAACCATCGGGGGCATGGCCGCGGCGCTCGGCGGAGTCCAATCCATGGCCATAGCGTGCTTTGATGAAGCCCTGTCCATTCCGTCCGAAAACGCTCACCGACTGTCCATCCGGACCCAGCAGATCATCTGCCACGAGAGCGGCATCGCTAACGTTGTGGACCCCTTCGCCGGCTCCTATTTCATGGAATGGCTTACCAACGAAGTGGAGCAGCGGACATGGGACGTCATCAAGGACATCGAGGATCGGGGGGGGATGGCCAAATGCGTGGAAACCGGTTATGCCGACACAGTTCTGACTGAACAGGCCTACAGGTACACCAGAGCCGTTGAAAATAAGGACAGAATCGTAGTGGGCGTGAACGAATTCGTTTCAGATGAGCTGGAAGAAGAGCCCGAAGTTTTTAGAGTTACTGAAGAAACGGAACACACACAGCTTGCGAGTCTAAGGAAGCTCAAAGCAACGAGAAACAACCAAGAAGTAGAGAAAAGGCTCGACGATCTCCGAAGAGCGGCGGAAAAGAACGAAAACGTGACGCCGTACTGCATAGAGGCTTCCAAAGTGTACGCCACTGAAGGAGAGATCATGCAGGCGCTGCGAGATATCTATGGCGAGTTCAAGCCGCCGTCGATTCTCTAGGGTTCACTCATCCTGTTGCGGTGGGTTTCAAACCATTTCCGGAACGTCTGAAAGGTCTCATCAGAAGGAGTAGCTTATGGGCAATAAAAGGCCGATACGGGTGTTGCTTGCCAAGCCCGGCTTGGATGGTCATGACTTAGGAGTCAAGATGGTGGCCATGGCCCTCAAGGATGCGGGTATGGAAGTGATTTACCTGGGAATGCGGCAGACGCCGAACGCCATAGTGAATGCAGCCGTACAGGAAGACGCGGATATCATCGGGCTGAGCAATCTTTCCGCTTCCCTGATTCCCATGGGAGCGCGAGTGATGGAACTCTTGAAGGAGAAAAAGCTGGACATACCCGTAATCTACGGGGGGACCATCCTTAAGGAGGATCGAGGAAAACTGTTGGGCTTGGGAATCAGAGAGACATTCTCTCCAGGGACTCTGATGAAGGATATCATCCGGAACGTAAGGACCTTGGTTCCCGATGAAATGCTCCAAGCCTAAAGCCGTAAAATGACACCCGACACTTAAAGGAAATGACCGTTATGAGAAGGGTATCCATCATTGGAGTGGGGACTACGAATTTCGGAATCCTCGAGGGGATGAGCATCAAGAAGCTGGCTTCGCTAGCCTGCAATCGGGCCATACTGGACGCGAAGGTGGATCGAGGGAATATCCAGGCCTTCTTCCTGGGCAATTACATCGGCGGCATCCTGGAGGGGCAAGAGACGTCGGCTCCCATCGTGGCCTGCGAGATCGGCCTGAACAAGAGCGTCGCCTGCACCAAGGTCGAGGGCGCTTGCTGCTCCGCCGGCATCGCGCTCCGCCAGGGTTATCTCCTGATAGCGTCCGGAGTGTACGATTTCGTCCTGGTGGGCGGCGTGGAGAAGATGAGCGGCGCTTCCACCGCAAAGAACACGGAGGCCCTTGCGGCAGGAATGGACAAAGACATGGAGGGCTATACCGGCTTGACCTTTCCCGGCTATTTCGGCCTGGTCGCCAACAGGCACACGTACGAATATGGAACAACCATTGAACAGATCGGCATGGTTTCGGTGAAAAACCGCAAAAACGCGGTCCGAAATCCCAGGGCCCGCTTCAGAAAAGAAGTCACCTTGGAGGAAGTCCTCCATTCACGATTGGTCACGGACCCGTTGAAGCTGTTTGACTGTTGTCCCATTTCGGATGGGGCCGCCGCCGCTGTACTGTGTCCCACCGAATTGGCTCGGAGTTTTACGGATAAGCCCATTGAAATTCTGGGATCTGGTCACGGGTTGGGCCACAGTACTTCTTATGCTATGGACGGACCTTCGTGTACGGCCACGGTCCATGCCTCAAAGGAGGCGTTTGAGATGGCCGGAATCAAGCCTTCTGACGTGGATGTGGCTGAAATACACGACTGTTTCACCATCGCGGAAATCGTGGACAGCGAAGACATCGGATTTTTCGAGCGGGGGAAAGGCGGTCCGGCGGTGGAGGAAGGCTTGACACAAGTGAACGGGAAAATCCCGATCAATACCAGCGGAGGACTGCTTTCCAAGGGACACCCCGTGGGCGCCACCGGCTTGGGGCAGGTGTATGAAATCGTCAAGCAGTTGCGAGGGGAGCACGAGAACCAGGTGGAAAACGCCGAGATCGGTTTAGCCATGAACCTGGGCGCTTCGGGACTTGTCTCCACCGTAACCATTCTCCGAGGAGCCTAGCGATGCGGACCATGTTGAAGGAAGTTAGCGTGGACAAGTGCGTGCACTGCGGAAAACTGTATATCTCCCCGGCTTACGTGTGTGCAGGGTGTGGATCCGAGGAATTCCGGGCGGAGCGGATAGACGGAAGAGGCCACATATATACGCATACCATCATCCGTGTTGCCCCGGAGGCTTTCCGGAATCAGGTCCCGTATCCCATGGCCGTTATCGAACTGGCTCACGGATTAAGACTGACGGTACGCTTGATTCTCGAGGAAGGTGAAACCATGGAAATAGGAAACGCCGTGGGGTGTCTGCGGCAGGACGATGCCGGATACTGGTTCGGGCTACTGCATCCCGGACAATGAATCCTGTTTGCCCAATGCTTTTGATGGGAGGTCTGGGGAAGGCTTATCAGCAAAGGTCCTGTCCGGCGAATCATTCGGGATGGAATTCCTCTGTAATTTGACGCCGCATGCGAACAGGAGATCACGGATCACAACCCGTTCGGGAAAGGGGCTCTGCGTCATGGAGTGGATCGATCGTCTTTTGGAGGGGGATCAGATCGCAGCATCAAAGCTGATTTCAATGGTCGAAAACAAGTCCCCGAAAATTCCGGAAATCATGAGGCTGATTCATCCCTACACGGGCCGATCCAAAGTCATCGGGTTTACGGGTCCCCCGGGCGTGGGGAAAAGCACCCTGGTGGATCAATTCATATATGTGGGCTGTACCAAGGAATTGCGCCTGGGTGTGATCGCTGTGGATTCCAGCAGTCCTTTCTCGGGTGGAGCGCTTTTGGGAGACCGTGTTCGAATGCACGCTTTCGCCGAGAACGAAAACGTGTTCATCCGCAGTATGGGCACGCGCGGGCATCTGGGGGGACTCAGTGAAGCCAGCAAGGGCGCCATCCGAATACTGGAGGCGCTTGGCTGTGACATGATCCTGGTGGAAACCGTGGGCGTCGGCCAGGTGGAATTGGACATTGTTAAAGAAGTGGATACCGTGCTGGTGGTAACGATGCCCAGTTCAGGCGACTATATACAAACCATGAAAGCCGGGATCATGGAGATTGCGGACGTTTTCGTGGTGAACAAAGCCGATCTCCCCGGTGTGGATTTGACGTGCCTCGAGATCGAAAGGTCCCTGGACATGGCCCTCGAACCTCGAGATTGGCGACCTCCCGTGATCCGGACCCATGCGCATTTGGGTGAAGGAATCGGGGAATTGTGGAAGGCCGTGGAAGCACATCGGGATTTCCTGCATCAGGACGGCAGATTGGAGAGCAGAAGGCAGGGACAAATCCGGGCTGAGATGGCTGAGCTTGTGTTCAGCAGACTTAGAGAGGATTTCTGGTCAGGTTGGGACGAGGACCCTGATTTCCTCGAGCTCACTAGGAAGGTCTTCCACCGTGAGATGGATCTTTATGCGGCACGGGATCAGGTGGTGCATAGGATTCGGAAGAAAATAGCGGAAGCCCGTATCTCCGGATCGAGTGGTTTTTAGGCTCTTTTTATTTCAAGAGGATAACCGTGAGCTTGGAACACGCGTCAGGGAAAGAGTATAGAGGCCTGGTGCTCGTCAATACCGGCACGGGAAAAGGAAAGACCACTGCTTCCTTGGGAGCGGCCATCCGGGCTGCCGGACAGGGTCTGAACACCATTATCCTTCAATTTATCAAAGCTTCGTTGAATTACGGTGAATTACAGTCCATTCAACGCTTGGACAACGTCGAAATCCATTCCCTTGGGTTGGGAATGGTGGACGAGAATGGGCCCATGGATAAGCACGCGGCCAAGGCCCGTGAAGCCTGGGAAAAAGCCAGAGCGGCCGTATACTCGGACCAATATGAGCTTGTGATCCTGGACGAAATCAACGTGGCCGTCCATTACGGTTTTGTTTCCGTGGGGGAAGTGATCGATCTGCTTCAGAGTCGGCCTCGGCGTCTCCATGTGATTCTGACGGGCCGATTCGCGCCGCGGGAGATCATCGAAATCGCGGATACGGTCACCGAAATGTGCGAAGTCAAGCACCACTACCGTAAGGGAGTCGACGCCGTGAAGGGGATCGAATTCTGATCCGAACTTTCCCCAAACCTCTTTCATGATTTCCGGGGCCGGGAACATCGTCGGACCCGGCAACAGCGAAATTCAAAGGTTCCCACCTGAATAATTGCGCAGGAAGCTTCCATCTTCTCCCTCGTCATACTATAATTAGCTGCGGTCGGAAAGTGCGGATAGCCGGAAAACTTCGATAGAGGCGATTTGTCTGATCGCAAGGCATGAGAGGAACCCCGCGACGAGAAAGATCACGAACCGTTTTTCCGTCATCGGGCTTCAGGATTATGAATCGTTCCGATCGAATAGTAAGGGAGGTCGTATGCGGACTCGACAATGGATGCGGTACGGCATCGGACTGGCGGTTTCATTCTGGATCTGGTCCGTGCTTTTAGTTTATGCGCAAGGCCCTGGAGGCGCGAGAGGCATATATGTGGTTCCGGACGAAGAGAAACGGTCGGTGATTCAGGAAGCCGACGGCTTTTCGTATTTGGGTGGCGACATCACGTTGAATCAGGCGAAGGTTCAGGCGTTGGCGGACGCGAAGAGAAACGCGGCCGAAGCCGTCCTTACGTACGTGCAATCGAATACCAAAGTAGAGAATTTCGAGGTGCAATACGATGTGATCCTGTCCAAGGCGGAGGCCGCCATACGGGTGATCGACCAGAAAGACCAAGGAATCGTGGACAATACGCGGTACCATGTCTGGATCAAAGCCGAGGTGTTCTACGATCTGGCTTCCAAAGCCGAGAAGCCGGACATGCCCCTGCTCATGGACGAAAAGGCGCCTCTGACCGTGAAAATCTGGACCGAGAAAAAACGGTACAAGAAAGGCGAGCGCATCGTCATCCATATGAGGGGGAATAAAGACTATTTCGCCAGGATTGTGGACAAGACCAGCACCGGAGAGCTGGTGCAGCTCCTCCCCAACCGGTTTCGTCAGGCCAACCATTTCAAAGGCGGCGAGATCTACACCATTCCCGGTGAGGGGGACCGCTTCGAACTGGAGGTAGGAGAACCTTACGGAAAGGATCGGATTTTGGTGTACGCAAGCGAAGCGGCGCTTGCGGATGTTCCCATGCGCGTTCTTGGCGGGAGCGGATTGCAGGCGTTCGACGGCGGGGAGGAAGAACTCGCACAGCGGATGCGGGGTATTTCCGTGGTTGCCGGGGACGGGACGCCGTCCAGCGAGCCTGTTGCTGCGGAAGCCTCCGGCACGGTGTTTTATGAAGCCGTCTGGGAAGTATGGACTGCCGAATGACACTACCTTCGCCTAGTGCTGAATTTCGGTAATCAAGGAGAGTCAAAGTGTACGTGAAAACAGGCCGCGCTTTTCGAATGTTACTTTTTCTATTGTGGGTAGTATTATGCGCCCCGGTCGCATGCTCCGAAGCGGGCGACATGTCCGAACCCGATGCTCGAGTCCCCGAAACGTTGGTCATTTCGTGCGACCGGGAGTTTCCTCCGTACACCACGGCGAATGCCGAAAACGAACCAGCCGGAATGCTCGTGGATCTGTGGCGGCTCTGGTCCGACAAGACGGGACACAAGATAACGTTTCGGGTTTCCGACTGGGAAGGTACATTGAGCAATCTCAGACAAGGTCTCGTGGATGTTCACATGGGTCTGTTCAGGAACGAGGAAAGAGAAACCTGGATCGACTTCTCGATGCCCATCTATGCTTCCGGATCGGCGCTTTTCTACCCCTTGAACCAGGGCACGGTCCTTGACTTGAGCGGTCTCAAGGGTCTCAAGGTGGGGGTCGTCCGGGGGGGCGACGCCGAGAACTTCCTGGCCGTGCACAAGCCGGATCTAGTCCTCGTACGGTACGACGAGCCCAAGACAATGGTCCGAGCCGCGCTATCGGGGGGCATCCGAGCCTTTGCCGACGAATCGTTGGGCATGCTCACATTGCTCGAACCTGAAGGGTGGAAGGACCAAATCGGGAAGCCGGCCGAAGAGTTCTACACCAAAGACATGTGCGCCGGGGTCCGTAAGGGCCGGAAGGAATTGCTGGAACTCGTCAATAGAGGGTTGAACGCTATTTCGAAGGAGGAAATGGCTGAAATCGAACGGCGTTGGATAGCGGATCCGGGCGTCCGTCGGTTCGGCCCTTGAATCGTTTCGGATACTTGGAATGGACCTCCGCGTTTGTGGTGTTCCCAATCCATCAACAGTGGAGAACGGAGCCAAAGATTTTGAGGTATTAATAGGGGAGGTGCAATCATGAAGAACGGTCTGAAGTGGCTGGTCTCCTTGGTGTCCGTGTGCTCGCTTCTCGGCTTAGCCGGTGCTTATATGGTAGAAAAGCAACCGCCGCCAAAGAGTGCCCACGATCACATGGAAGGAACCCAACACGGGCACATCGAGGCGCCGGAGGGAGTTGAGAAGAGGGTGAACCCCGTTCCGTTCGAAGCGGAATCCGTTTCACGCGGTGAGGGTCATTTCAGCAAAAACTGTGTCAGTTGCCACGGCGCCTCCGCCAAGGGTGACGGACCCATGGCGGATAAGCTCCCTCACAGACCCGCCGATTTGATACGGGCCATAGTTGAAGAGCCGGTAGGCAAGCTCGCGTGGATCGTATCCAATGGATATGGACACATGCCGGCGTGGAAAGGCGTTCTGTCCGAAAGAGACATCTGGGACGTGCTGAATTTCCTGAAGATGAAGGAACAATTATCCAGATGATTGCTGAAGTGGGCAACGATCCGCAGTGATATTCGCACATACGTACTCTTAATGACAAAGCAATCTGAAACGGCGTACTCAAGCCCCGGTTGCCGAATAGGTTGAGGAGAGGGAAGTTGAGAAATCGAATTGTGAATGGTGCGGGCATGTTGGCGACGTTTATCGCGGCCGTATGTGGTTTTGGACCCGGTGCTTCGCTCGATACGAGTTCCGCGCATGCCCTGACGGCGGATCACCTGGCTGTCCGGCGGTTCAGCCGTATCCCGGACAAGTGGATCGACGCGGCCAAAACGCTCGCCTTTCATTATGCGCACACCTCCCACGGCTCGCAAATCGTGGCCGGCCTTCTGGCCCTGGAAGCGATCGATCCTAAATACAGTGCTGCAATCAGGGAAGACGCCGACACCGCGGCATTGCCTCCTCAGGAAACTCCACCGGCTTTCCGCATGTACGACGGGAACCCACCGGAAACCTATATCGAGCCCGATGACTATTGGGCGACCGACTCAGGCCTGGACCGCACCCGGGCCGTGGCGAACACCGGGCTGTTCAACTTTTCCATGTGGGCATGGTGTGGCCAGCAGTCCTCGAATTCCGAGGAAACGGTCAACCAGTATCTGGCCGCTCTGGATACATTGGGAACCGAGTTTTCGGGCATGAGGTTTATCTATATGACCGGGCACACGGATGGAGGCGGTGCGGACTTGATCCGAAACAACCGGATGGTTCGGGATTACGTGAACGCAAACAACAAGATCCTTTACGATTTTGCGGACATCGAACAATACGATCCGGACGGAAACTATCATCCCGATACGGACGATTCCTGTACCTGGTGCGCCGACTGGTGCAATGCGCACCCGGACGATCCGGACTGCCTGTACCGGCCGGCGGACGATACCGAATGCGCGCATACGCACGGCCTCAACTGCATGCTCAAAGCCAAGGCGTTCTGGTGGCTGATGGCCCGATTGGCCGGCTGGAACGGAATTCCAACGGACTCCGCCGTAACGGCGCCGTTGACTATTCTGTTGTCCGCTCCCTAGTGATCGTCCGCGTCGAGGAATAGTAGAAACAGCCGTGAAGTGAGTGATCGACAGCCGTTCGTGGCGGTAGGAAATGTTTACCGCCATAAGGGTGGACGCGGCGCGGAGACAAGGGGCGCCTCATCTGGTCTGCCGAAGGGGGCATCTGTCCTGTCGTATCTTCTCTTGAAGTTCCCCCTCGATGTCGCCCTCGAGATCTGCGAGCTTCGGAAGCGATGTCGTGTTTTCCGCAGATTCGAGCAACCGCTCGAACAATTCCACCAGCCATGCATTGACACGCTGAAACGGTTCACTGTAGGGAGCCTCTTTTTCCCAGTAGATGGGCGACATGGGCTCGGACATGGCCTTGAGCACCGAAAGGCAACAAAAACGCATCACTTTGGACATCCACAAAACCCGAGGGTCCAGAAACGTCACTTCGCCTTCGAATCCGAGGTAGCCTCGCGGCTCGAGCCTGCCCGACAATTGGTATTGGCGATAACCGGGCGTTCCCATGAGCACGATCTGGCGGTGGCAAAGCACATTAGCCGTCCGGCCCAAACGATCCAGCAACCGGTTCTTTGTCAGGAAATCCAGGTTGGCTCGCAGGTCTTCCATGGTTCCGTCCGGCTCGAACATGATGAAACCCACCTCCGGCTCGATGCCGAACGACCGGCACAGGGCGATGGCCTCTTCGGCGGTTTCCCTCGAACAGCCCTTGCGGAGCCGCCCCAACGACGCCGTCGAGCCGCTTTCGATGCCCATGAGGAGGCTTTCGAGACCCGCAGCCCGGAGTGTCTCGAGCAGCCTGCTATCCAAATCGTTGGGCCTGCTTTCCATACCGAATGTAACGCCGAGAGGTTCGAGACGCCGGGCCAACCGGATGATCCGCTCTTTGCCCTCGGTCCCCGGTCCCACGAAGTTGGCGTCCACAAAATAGAAATCCCGGAATCCCCGATCCGTCAAATCCTCGACTTCCCGGATCACGTTCTTCACCGATCTCCCACGCCAGAGCGGACCTTCGCTGTAAAAACAGGGCACCGGACAGAAACTGCACTGGTTGTAACACCCGCGGCCGGCCAGTATGCTTGCCGTTGACGGTGGAAGCTCGAATCGAATCGGAAAGGGAAAGGCGTCCGGGTCCGGGGCCGGAGGGCGCCTTGCCGCCATCTCGATTCTTGCCGGCGTCCGGAACGCCAATCCCGGAACATCCTGCCACTGGCGGCCGGATCGCAGTCTCTCGGCCAAATCCACCAGAGTGTGCTCGAACTCGCCCACGGCAATACTGTCCACAACCCGGTTATTCATGAGGAGGACCGGATATGCCAGGGTCGGGAAAAAGCCGAACAGGCAGATATGTCCGCCGTATCCTTCGTCTCTGACACGGGATAGGCATTGAAACAGCGCACCCGTATGTTCCCAGAAATACACGGCGTGTACGAACAGCGCGTCGGGCGGATGCGCCAAAAGGTCCGAGACGGTTTCCCCGAACTCGTTGTGGCGACTCGGAGCGTCCAATAGGCTGACGTCATGTCCGGCTTCCATCAAAGCGGCGGCCGCGTAACCGGCCATGAGACAGGACCAGAGCGGCGTGTTGGCGATCTCGTTGAAGCGTTTCTCAGAAGGAATCCGCGGATGCTCGAGTATACGGATGTTCATGGGGGTTCGTCCTCGTTTCCATGGTCAGACCCAACCGCGAAAATACGCCGGCCAGGTGGCAGTGGGCTTCCATTTCGTGCAATACATGTGCGAATGTTGGGGGATTGAAATAGGTTGGATACAAAAGATCCGTGGCCGGGTCCAGAAATCCGTCATTCGCGAGTTTTCCGGTCAACGGCGCCCCGGGATACAGTCGAACGTTATTGAACACCACGGCGCCCAGATTTCCCGCCTTGGAATGGATGTCCAAAATACGGTCCAACGTGGACCAGGCCTCTTCGATCAGTATCTTCGAGTCTCCGGGCAAATTGACCAGAAAATGGCAGACCGTGATAATGCCGCTTCGGGCGGCGATCCGGGCCGCGGCAAAAAGGTCCTCTGTTGTCATATGCTTGTTCAATGTCCGGAGTCCCTGTTCGGCAAGCGCGTCGCCGGAGAAATAAAGGGCTGCCAGGCCTGCGTCCGACGCCAACCGGGCCAAAGATTCCGACAGCGTGTCTTCCCGGAAAAAACCGGTCCATTCCACGCGCAACTTTCGGTTCAGAAGCTCGCGACAGATCGCCTCGAGATGTTCCGGCGGGCGATTCAGGACCGGATCCGTGAAATGAAAAAGACCGACGCCATGGTCCGTGTGCAGCCGTTCCATCTCGTCCACGACGCTCTTGGGGCTTCGAAACCGGTGTTTCCCTCCCCCGAGACAAGGATAG
This sequence comes from Deltaproteobacteria bacterium, assembly GCA_016208165.1. Taxonomy (NCBI): domain Bacteria; kingdom Pseudomonadati; phylum Myxococcota; class Myxococcia; species Deltaproteobacteria bacterium. The sequence goes on along the minus strand of JACQYL010000024.1, from coordinate 14,901 downwards.
ACGCAATAGCCGCACCTCAGGTCACATCCCCGTTTGCTTTCTATTCCCATGGACGCTACGTAGGCGTTCCCACTTAAGTACGCCTCCGGGGGGAAGCTTTTCACGTCCAAGCCGGGGAGGGTGTCCAGATCCGAGACAAAGGCCCCGGGCTGTTTGACGATTCCGCGCTTCGTCCGGTAAACGAGTCCGGGAATCGCATCGCGGGTGCGATGGAGGGACAAGAGGCGGGGCAGGGCGGTTTCCCCCTCTCCGATGATCCCCGCGTCCACCTCGGGCGCCTCGATCATGATCCGCTCCGCGAACAGGGAAAAGGCCGGACCTCCCGCCCAAATCCTTGCATGGGGAATCGACGCTCGAACCAATTTGGCGGCCGTTTTCAAAGCGGAAAGATAGGAAGCCTGGTGACCCGCCAGAGGATCCAGGTTCCGAAACGACAATCCCACCACGTCGGGCTGGAACGATTGGAGAGCGTTCCGGAGTTCCGGCCAGGGATCCGCAGCCAGGTTCAAATCCAGGGCGGCCTTGGCCGCGTTCCGGGGGACCAGCGCGGAAAGCCTCGAGAGGCCCAAGGGATACACGCGTTCCCCTGCGCCCAGATGAGATGTGGGTAGCTGAACCAGCAATAACCGCATGATAATGATCCACGGGGGAAAACTTTTGAAACCCCGCCTGTGGCGGGGCTCCCCCGTACCCCCTTTTCAAAACTTTTGAGGTTGGCATCACCCCTCGACAAGCTCAGGGCAGGCTCCTGAGGGAGGCGCTCACACCATAATCCACCTACGGGCAAGGCCCCAACTACCTTGCGAACAGATGCCACATATACCATTCACTCCAGGAGCAATAGTCCGATGTATTTTACGTATTGCAGCGGTTCCGTCAGAGGTTCGATCCGAATACCGGCATTGCGCGCCGTGGCGTACACGTCCATGCCGCAGGCTTCCATGGATGGGCGGGCGCGTTTGGGATGACGGCATGGGCCTTCGACCGGGCAGGGCGAACAGAGAGGGCAGGGTCCCGCCCCAAAGACCAGGGCTTTGTGAAAGCCGGCCAGAAAAGCCTCTTTTTCCACTCGAAGCAAATTTTCATGGAATTCGAGTCCGGGTGGAGCGCCCTCGATCACCATCACGGTGGCATAGGTGTCCAATAACCGTCTGGTAGCCTCCTCCGGCATGGCGAAAGGAGGACATTGACGGTTGTTGGAGTATCCGGAGCAGCCGAACCGGCATTTCAAGCGCACCCAGGGTGCGACGACCACCTGGTCCGCGGGCATGAGAACGGCCCGGGAAAAACCGGAGGATCGGGCCGCGTGCAACAATCCCTCCATCTCCGGGCGATCCGTGTTCTCCAGGGGTCTGCGGGAGGCCAGTATCACGGAGGTATCCGAAGGTAGATCCCGGGTCGCCACGTGCGTCATGCCCGCTTCGGAAATCCATTCTCCGACATGCGCCGTATCGTGGCACGCGCCGTTATACGTATTCAGCATCATGTTCAGATCGTACAGAACGCCCTTGTGGGGGGAATGCCCGAAGCGGTCGGGAAAGTAATCGTGGATGACCAGCAAGCCGTCAGGGGCCAGCAGGCCCAAGGCCTTATGCAACAAAAGACGCGCTTCTTCGGGACCGTAGGCATGGAGGAAATTGCTCAACAGCACCAGCCCGAAGACCTGCTCCCGATCGAAACGATGCGTTCTGAAATCGCCTTCTGAAGTCTCTATGGATTCCCAATCCGCGGGATCCGGATACAGCATTTTTGCGGCGCTCAGGACCTCGGGCAGTTCGAACAACACGGCGCGGCTTCCGGGCCTGGTTTTGATCAATGCGCGGCTTAAGGCGCCCGCCCCGCCCGCCACATCCAGAATGGGGGATTCCCATGTTTGGCTTTGAATCAGGGACACGATTTCGGGCGCTTTCACCCTTGCAAGCGCGTCCAGGGCGCGAACGTATCTTTCCGTCCTGCACTCGTAGTCTTCCCCTTGCTGGGCTTCGATCCTTGCCGATGCGTTGCGGTCCGGAGACACGGCCTGCGTGAGCCCGGACCATTTGGGCCGGATGTATCTCCGGTACAGAAAAAAGTCGCCCATGTAGGATTCCGAGCCCGGAATGAGATAGAGGCGGGCGATCGGGTTGTTCGACCAACCTTCATTGGTGCGACACACGAGTTCCAGCCGCTCGAGCACCCTCAACAACCGATCGAGAGATTCTTTCCGGCAGCTCGCCGCACATGCCAGACGGTCCAAATCCTGGTTGCCGGCCTCGATACAGCCAAAGAGATTCAGATCCAGAGCGGTAAACAAAACCTCGGAATACCAGTGCGCCGTGGCCAGATCCTCGAGGAATTGGAAACCACGATGCCCGGCGTCCGATTGTTGAAAAGGCAGTGCGACCGGTAATTTTGTCATAGCTGTTGTTAGGGGAACCCTTCTGTAGAATCCCGCTGCGGCGGGACCTAACCCCTCCCAAGACTTTTCTCATTGGGGTCACCCCGCGTCCCGCGGGGTGACCCGGGACCCCATCTGATATTCATTCAGTGATTGAGCCGCTCAGCCGGAGGCGGTGCGGCACGCTTAAGGAATTTGAAGGGAGTCTGAGGGGAACTTTCTAAAGTTCCCCTCAGTAAGCTCTCTCTTCATTCGGGTTCGTTACGGCGGCCTGTTCGAAGGTCAACATCTCGGCTCCGATTCTCGCGGCCGCCGCAAGGATGGACAGGCCGAAGGCGGCCCCGGTGCCTTCTCCCAGGCGCATGTCCAGATCCACCAAGGGCCTGAGTCCCAGGCTCGACAGTATCAGATCGTGTCCCAGCACGTGGCAGCGATGGCCGCTGAAGAGGTAATCCTTCACATGGGGATGAAAACGGCTCGCCAGAAGTGCGGCGGACGTGGAGATGAAACCGTCCACCATTACAGGGACGCGGTGCGCGCAGGCGGCAAGGACGAGCCCGGCGATGCCTCCGATTTCGTAACCGCCCACCTTGGCCAGCACGTCCAAGGGGTTGTCCGGATCCGGAGCATTCACAGCGAGGGCGCGCTTCACCACTTCGATCTTGTTGCGTAGGGCGTAGTCGTCGAGACCCGTGCCCCGGTTGACCAGTTCAACGGGATCGCGTTTCAGCAGGACGGCTGCAATAGCCGATGAAGGGGTCGTATTCCCGATGCCCATGTCCCCGGTGCCTAATGCGTCCAGTCCGAGTTCGAGTTCTTCTTCAAACACCCGGATGCCCGCTTCCACCGCCTTCCGTGCGTGTTCGATCGACATGGCGGGACCCAAGGAAATGTCCTGTGTTCCGTCGGCGATCCGGCGGGCAAGAAACCGGGTCTTCCGGTTTCCTGTCAGGGCGGGCTCGGGTAGTCTTCCGGCCACGCCCATGTCCACCACGGTGAGCCTCGCGCCCACGTGCCGCGTGAGCACGTTGATGGCCGCGCCCCCGAGCAGGAAGTTGTTCACCATCTGACAAGTCACTTCGGAAGGAAAGCAACTCACTCCCTGTGCCGCAACGCCATGGTCCCCGGCCATGGTCACTACGGCGAGACGCTTCATCTCAGGAAGCGGCGTTCCCGTGATGCCGGCGAGCCGCACTCCCAATTCGTGCAACATGCCCAGGCTGCCCCTGGGTATGGCCAGGGAGTCGTGATGACGCCGGGCCTCGTTCATTGCGGCCCGGTCCAGGGGGCCGATGCGTTGGATAGTCGTATCGAGCATATCTGATCCTCAGGTTAGGCCTTATGACTCGAGCGAAGGGTCGTTTGAAAAAGTTCCGTGGAGGCCCGATTCGCGCAGAAATCCCCGCACATGGTGCACACCTTTTCGTTCGAGGGCGAACGGTCGTGCCGGATGCGGCGCGCGTCCGCGGGGAACAAAGCGTTCGCGAACTGCCCTTCCCAGTCGCAGTCCCGGCGTGCTTTGCTCATGGTCAGATCCCGGCCTCGAAAGCGTTCCGGATGCTTCGAAAGATCGCCGATATGGGCGGCCAGGCGGGCCACTTTCACCCCTTCGGCCACGTCCTTCTCGTTGGGTAATGCCAGATGCTCGGCCGGAGTGATGTAGCAGATGAGGTCCGCGCCGTAACGAGCCGACTGGGCCGCACCGATGGCGGCCACCACGTGATCGTAGGCGGCGCCCACGTCCGTGGGTAGAGGTCCGAGCATGTAATATGGAGCGTAGTTGCTCATGCGCTTCTGCAGAATGATATTGGCTTCGATTTCGTCCATGGGCACGTGTCCGGGTCCTTCCACCATCATCTGACAGCCCAGCCGGCGGCCTTCTTCAGCCAGCTCGCAGTTGATGATCAATTCCTGGACCATGGCCCGGTCGAAGGAATCTCCGATGGAGCCCGCCCGGAGACCGTTTCCCAGGGAAAGCACCACGTCGTATTTCTTGAGGATTCCAGCTACCCGGTCGAACCGGTCGTATAACGGGTTCTCCTTACCGTTGGCCTTCATCCAGGCCACCAGGGAAGCGCCGCCTTTGCTCACCAGACCGCCGTAGCGGTAACCTTGTTTTTCCAGTCGCTCGATGGTATACAAATTGATGCCGCAGTGAATGGCCATAAATGAAATGCCGTCTTCGCACTGCCGTTCAATCAGATCGAAGAGCATTTCCTCATCCAGCCGGTTGGGATCGCCGTATTTGCGAGTGGCTTCGCAAAACGCCTGATACAGGGGTACGTTCCCCACCGGCAATTCCACTGCGGCGATTACCTCTCTCCGAATCCGATCCAGGTCGCCGCCCACGGACAGTTCCATCAACGTATCCGCTCCGGCTTCCTGGGCCGTAATCGCTTTTCGTACTTCCGCGTCGATGTCCGCGATGTCCGTGGACGTTCCGATGGAAGCGTTGATCTTGGTGGAAAGCCCCATCCCAATGCCTACCAGGCGGACTTTCCGGTTCCGGTTAAGCGGAATTACGATCCGCCCCTCGGCGATGCGTTCGCGAATGACCTCAGCCCCAAGACCTTCGTCCCGGGCCAACTGCGCCATTTCCGGCGTCGTTTCACCTGCCACGGCTCGTTCGAGTTGCGTTTGATGCACGGTAACCTCCTTTGTTACGGAAAGAGAAAGAGTTCGTTAACAGGGTGCCCCAAACCCTTCCCAAAACTTTCAAGAAACGGGTCACCCCGCGTCCCGCGGGGAGACCCTGGACCAAGCCGCGGGCTCCGCGCTGTGACTCAGGAACCTCCCCGACATGGCAATTGCCTTGAGGGCGCCAACCCTTGGGAGGCGCTCAGTTCATGAAATCCAGGGGTGGGTTCGGGTCTGCCTCCGGCGGATTCCCCCGAGAGCTTCCACACGTGCTCCGTGAATCGCTTCAAATAAAAATCCCCAAGCCGGATTACCAGCTTGGGGATTTGCCATCTCCACCAACTGTGGTTCTTAGTCGCGTCGTCCGAAATCGCCCGGCAGGTCTTCTGACTTCCGGATCATCCTAATTCCCGCGCCTTCCCATGCGGCTTCGCCAAAAACACTTGCCGCACAGTGGCCGTTGCGGGTTTCGTCCCCGGTTACAGCGGCGGGTCCGTGCCGGTGTTTCACCGGCTTCCCTATCAGGCTCCGTTCCGGAGCCACCAGCATTTCGATACGAGCTGAATTTGGTCACCTATAACTTTGCGAGAAGAAGATTGTCAAGCGTTTATCGGTCTCGGTTTCTTGAACTGTTTAAGAAGAGCTGCGTCCCGGCCGGGAAGGCGCCCGAAGTGTGACCTGTCTGATAGGTGCTGTCGGCAGGGAGAAAGCGGCGGAACCCTGTTCTTCGTTGGGAGATTGCCACATGCCCCAACCCTCGCCCCCGCATGGAAACCGGCGACCTCTCATGGCAATGGGCATAGGGGATGTTCGATCCGTTGGGTCCATTGGTCCCCAAGACGAGGGGCGCCCGGATGTCCTGTTTAGGCAGGGGCAAACGATATCGGGCCGCATTGACACAGAAGCGCAAGGCCGAATATAATTTATATATTGTCTTCGTATTGTTATGGCAATGATGAATGGTCCCCGCTCCAACAGCGCCGACACGGCTCTTCCCCATTAAACATGCCGACCATTGGCCGGTATGTGAAACGAATAGCTCTCCCAAGAAAAGCAGCGCTTTCGCGTCGCTCGCTTCACCGCGCTGCTAACAACAAGCGCGCCCACTCCGGTGACGGGCTCGGCCTTCAAGGTGGCCAGGGCGACCGGAAATTCCAGGCAACCCGTTAAGAAAGCCGTTTGGTTCTTTTGAACATTCGCATGAACCAACGGAAATTAGAAGGAGGGTACTAATGGCCAAGACAGCTTGCCACTTGTACGTTCTGCGGGTTCTGTCATTCTTTTGTCTCTGTCTGTTCATAGTCGCGTCCGCTGAAGCGGCGCGAGACGCCGCCTCCGTTGAAACCGAGACGTTGGAGCGCTTCAGCCGTATCTTTAATGGTCCCGATTCGCACCCTGCCCGGGGCGATTCCCCCGGTATCGACGTGAGCAAGTTGAGGCCTGCTCCAAAGCCGTCCGCCGAATACGGCGTACCCTTCTCGAAGGCGCTGTCGGGAGCTTCACCGGTGGCTGCCGCATCGAGCGCCGTCGCCTTTACGGGCCTGAAAACCGCATACTTCGGAGGGGACATGTTCGTGGTCAAGGTGAATGTCTCCTTCGATTCGTCCAAGGAAACCGCCGACCTGTATGCAGCGGCTTGGCTGGACGGCCAAAGCGCACCGTTGTTCTTTACGGGCAACGACCTGTCGCCTCTGGATTGGGCCGCTGTTCCGGCGCGGACGGGGATTTCTCAGGGTAGCGGGAGTTATGAAGTGTTCACCTTCAAGTTGCCCAATCCCATGGGCCCTCTGAAATTCACTTTGCTCGCGGCGCTTCTCAAAGGAGGACAGCCTTTGACCGGGGAGAACCTTCTTTCGAATGTCGCGAGCGCGGAAGTCAAGTTCATTGGAGGCAGCAGCGATACCTCTGAAAAGGGCCAAACGGACGTATTTCGCTACCTGGCGCTGGGGCTGGGTCAACAGATATTAAGAGGAACGGTGCATCAAGGGGTTCTGAGACGGATGGACCTCGGTTTCAGCCTGAAAAGGTCCGACCTGCCTTCGGGATTTACTTCGGACGATGTTGTTCTAGGGCTCCTCCCTGCCACTCAAGGGCTCTTGAGAATCACCGAGCCCAAGAAGAGCCTGAGGATCATCAAGCGCGCGGGAACCGCTTCAAAGAAATATCACTTCGAGCAGACCTACAAGGACATTCCCGTATACGGTTCATGGTTCAAAATGTCCGTTAAGGAATCCGGCGACTCATTCTCGCTGGACTCCCTTTCGGGCAGGTATGTTCCGGACCTCCAGTTGACCGACACTTCGGCGGCTTTGGATGGGAAGGATGCGCTGCTGGCCGTGGCCGAGGCCAACGGCATCGCCTCTCTTTCAGAATTGGAGGTGGTCATTCCTCCGAAACTGTGGATTTTCGATGCCGCTCTCCTCGCCCCGGAATGCCCCAACTGCCCCGAAGTCTCGTATGATCCCCGCCTGGGCTGGCGGGTCGTGTTTTTCTCCCCGAAAGAGCATGGAGCCGTGGCGGATGCTTTTGTAGACGCCTTTACGGGAGAAATTCTCTTTCAGCAGGCACGGACCGACGGTGAGCTCCAGCTCAATCTTTTTACCGCGGAGGGCAACACGAGCAGCACCTGTTTCGCCTGGCAGGCCACCCGGAGGGAGCAATGGTACGACGAGGAAGGGGAATGCGATTACTCGAGGCACTGCCGGAAATTCAATTATTGTCCTCTCGAAGGGTACGCCTGCGTGAACCCGGACACGGAGGGCGTGGACGCGGACTTTTTGAGCAGAAGGATCTATGATTTTTACCTGAGCGTCTTCGGGCGGAGGTCCTACGACGGAGACGACTCCTACATTTGGACCTACCTGGATGTTGGATTCAGTCCGGACAACGCCAGTTCCACGGATTGCGGCGCGTGGACGATCCATCAGTTCTCGAGCGGGATGTGCACACCCGATGCTTACGGGCACGAGTTCGGGCACTCTTTTCACGATTCGGAAACCAACTTCGTCTACAGCAACGAAAGCGGCGCGGTGGCGGAGCATGTAGCGGATATGTTCGGGCACTTTTTCGAGTGCTGGACGGGACCGGACTGCAATTGGCAGATGGGTGAGGGCAGTGTTTTGGGTCTCGCTTCAACCTGCGGGAGTTTGCGAGACATGGCTGATCCCCCGCGATGCGACAGCGATCCGGACCATTATTCGGCGTATGTAAACACCACCAGTGACGAAGGCGGAGTGCACACGAACTGCGGCATCCTAAACAAAGCCGGCTTTTTGATGACCGACGGGGGGACGTTCCGTACAGTCATCGTTACCGGAATCGGCGAGGAAAAATCCAGAGCCGTCTACTATAAAACATCATTGATGAGCTCGACAGAAACACGGGGTTCGGGGATTTTTCGAACGGCATACAGGATGCCTGCCGGGATTTGATCGGTGAGGGAACGGTGACCGCCGACGACTGCTGCCAGGTGAAAAACGCGTTCGCCGCGGTTGAACTCGGTTTCCCCGACCAGGACTGCGACGGAGAGGAAGACCGGTTCGACACGGACGACGACAACGATATGGCTCCGGACGACACGGACAACTGCGTCCTTGTTCCCAATTCATCCCAACGGGACCGGGACGGCGACGGCGAGGGCGACGCCTGTGACGCCGACATTGACGGAGACCATATTAACAACACTTCAGACAATTGTCCCAATTCGTCCAACCCGGAACAGGCGGATTTCGACGGAGACGACGAGGGAGACGTCTGCGACGATACGGACGATGACGGAGTGCGAGACAATGTGGACAACTGCCGGTCCGTTCGCAATCGCGACCAGGAAAACGCCGACGGAGACGGACAGGGAGATGCTTGTGATTCCGATATGGATGGCGATGGAGTAGCCAATACGAGCGACAATTGCCAATACGAGGCCAATGCGAGTCAGACGGACACGGACGGAGACGATGTCGGGGACGTATGCGACAACTGCCTGTCCGTCTCGAATCACGATCAGGGCGACATCGATGATGACGGTTCGGGGAACGCCTGCGATGACGACGACGATGGAGACGGCGTTCCGGACGACAGAGACAACTGTCCGGAGGAGTACACGTACGTGTCGGAATGGATGATCTGCCCTCCCGAGTCGTTTTGCAGCTACGGATGCCCTCCGCAGCACATCATCGAGGGTCCGTCCCAATGGATATTCGATTATGGAGACCTTGGTCCGGGACATCCGGCGGCCATGCGCCCGACGCTCGAAATACCATTCGATCCGTGCCGGTTCGTAGACTGCCAGACCCAGACGCTGTTTGGCGAAGATACGTATGTGACCCTGACGCTTGATCTGTCGATGAATCCGGCCTCCGGAGCGTCCACAACGGATCACGCCATTTCGTTGCATTTCGCGGTCCTCGATCAGGCCGGCCATCGAGTGGCGGATGCTCAGACGCTGATAGAGCATGTCTCTCCCGAGCCGGCCTTATTGCCGCAGGCCGCCACGAGCCAGGTCACGCTCTCATTCCCGCTGGCGCCTTCGTACACGTGGAGGTATTCGGGCAAATTCGACCAGGAAACGAGCCCCGAAGCGGCCCTTCCCTTGTATCATCTCGTGCTTGTTCCCGAAGTAGGGGATGAAGCGAACCAGGTCCTGCTTTCCAAAACGCCTATTAACGCAACAGTGCACGTGCAAGTGGGCAAGCAGGACAAATGAGCCGATAGAAACAGGGTATGTGGATCTCCTTCGGCAAAGTCTTTTCAAAAAGGCTGCGCCGAAGGAGTCGTACTCTTGATGAAGTTGGATAGCGGATTGACGAGGGTGTGACGCATCCGTTTGGCGCCCGGATTGCGCCCTTCGGTGATTGGCTCAAGGCAAGCCGAGATTTCCCTCTGCCGATCGCAGCCCGACTGTCCGGTCTCCGCCTTAACAGGATTACCAGTCGAATCCTTCCTGCTTTCTGACCTCCCGGTAGTGGTCCATGGTTTCTGTGAATGTTCCCATCTTATCCATGGCCTCTTCCTCATTAAACACCCGCAAGTCCACAATATCGCCTTCGACGATCACGCCGGGCACCTTGATTTCTTCGAGCAAAAGATTCCTGGCGTCCAGCAGCGAGTACGTCGCCGGGCGGCAGGACCGGAGCGGATGCGCCAGGAACCCGTCCACTTTATACTTTTTCGCCCAATCCAGCGCAGGACCCATCATGAAACTCGAGCTGATATCGTACTTCCGGGCAAACTCGTTATATTCCATCCACTTGTGGTAGGTTATCCGGGCGTTCAATTCCAACGGATCCGTAACCCCGTGCCTCTCTTTTTCAGGCAGGCCCGCCGCGTGATAACTCCAGCTTTCGATAGCCACCACGATTCCCAGCTCCTCCGCCAACCGGTCAAAGAATCCCAGGGAATGCCAGGGAGGAAGCTCGGAAAACATCACACGGTACTTTTCGTTGGGAACGGCGGGGATCCCATGATCGACCCTGTTTTTTACTTCAGCGTACACGCGTTGATAGAATTCATATGCTTCCGGGTCGTGCGGCATATACAGGTGAGCCATCATGACCGCCCAGAAATCCTGGGCCACCATGGGTGATGGTATCGCCTTGCGAAGTTCGTCCACTTCGCGGGCCAGGTTCAATATCTTGATGGTTTGGTCCAAAACTTGACCGTAATAGTCCCAATCCATTTTCTTGCCCAGAAGGCTTTCCAGGAAAGCCACGAATTCCCTCAATTGATGTGTAATGAATTGGATGTTTCGTTCTTTATTCCCCGGCAAGAAATACTCGAAGGTGCCCGTTTGAGGAAGTTCCAGGGTCCAGAGAGGAGTATCGTCCAGAAATCGTCCCAATGCCTGAAACCACTTATAGCGCGCATCGCAGCCGGCTCCCGAGCCGATGAGGACCGCCGGTTTCGCCAATCCCCCTCCGGGCGCGTCCACCGGCGGCACAAACCGGTTATCCTTCAGAGTCTTGGCGTAGCCAAAGCAATTCCTGGCGTAGCCGCAGAGCGTGCTAGGAAACCCTTCGGAATCGCTGATTTCGAGAAATCGTTCGGCCTGACGCACGGAGGCACAAAAAGCGCCGTAGTTTTCTGGAAATACCACCTCGAGGCCCATGGCCCTGGCGATCAGTTCGCCCTCCCACCAGGTAACCATGGACCAGGCCGTCGGGCGGCCCTCTTTGGCGGCTTCGATGGCGTTTTTCAACATTTTTTTGCCAAAATAGCCTGCCTCCCGGGCCGTCTGTAACGTCTTCCCTGAAGTCTTTTTTTCCTTTTTGTCTTCCATGGTTCATGGCTCCCTTTTGCGGGTTTCAGGAAAAAGACCGCTGCGAACGGGTCATAAGGACAAGAAGGGTCGTTTGGATGGATGCTCGGATATGGTATCCCGTCGCGGCTCCAATCGCAAGAGCAATCGAGGCATCGCGGTCTTCCGGCGCAGTGTAGAGGACGTATATTTCAGCTTACAGCGTCTGGTCGTGAAACAGGGGCTGGGATAGAGACATTACCGGACCGTTTCACCGCGAGCCGCCGGACTGCAGCCGGTTTTTTCCGCTTTGATGGTTTTCCGACCGAGGAAGAAGTGGGGGAAGCATTTTTTGGGGGGAGTACCGGGTGTTCCGGCCGTCTTGGCTCAGGAACGGTTTTACGTGGCCGGATCCTAGGCAATGGGAAATCATCGCGTAGCGGGAATGCGATGAAATGGAAATAACAAGGGATGGGCGGCAACCACCCGGAACGAATAGAATGTTCATAGGATTCCCCTGCTCAGGCAACCAGCCTATCGTACAATTTCAAGGGATCCGAAAGGACTTCGTCAACTCTGAGGCTGTCTGCAAGAGGACCGCCGGCTATGATCTTGACATCGGGTCTGGCGGCCCTGACCCCCTCGATTATGGCCTCAACGCTCGATTTTGTCCTGTCCTCTGTACACGTGAGAATCACGAATCTCAGCGAATGATCCAAGAGTATTTGCGATATATCTTCCAGGAGGATACCCTTCCTAAGGCTGTATATATTTAAACCTTTGGCCTTCAGCAGAATCGCTATTACGTCTCTCGTGGTAATATGACCCTCGCCCTTCACCGAGGCGACCAGAACCGAGAATGGAGGTTTTTGAGGCGCCCCTATCTTCGATTCCAGCACCCTCAGCACCTTCATCGTCGCGAGAAAGCAAGAATCCCACGACTTGAGCGAACCGTCCGGGTCTCTTTCATACCAAGCCCCAAACTCAGTATGGGCTCTTAACACGCTACTGACGACAATCTCTTCGACTCCAAACCCTCCGTCGATGGCGCTGTTCAACTCCTGCAGTGCTCTCGATCGGTCACCAATCATTATAGCCTGAGCTATAGACTCTAACCGGCTTTCTCTCGACATCGCGGGCGCTCTCCATAACGACGTTTTTCAACACCTTCCGGTCATAAGTTCCATCCCTACTTGCGGGAGATTGGGATTGTGTTATTGGCTTAATTTACCATTGGATCCTTTGAAAGTTTGAACGATAGCATTTTTGGGTTAGAATGTCATTATGCTGTATGTGGCTAAAATTGTTCAGAATTGAATGCTACTGCTATGGCCGGTGGCTCGAATACGCGGATTCTCGGGATGATCGGACCCGGACATATACTCCCTCTCCCTGCGTCGAAGATCCTGAGCCTGCCGATAGGGGAGAGGTCAGAGGCTTGCCCGGCATTTTATCCCGGCGTAGCCTGGCGAAGCGGGAAGCGCAGCGACGTTTAGGTGAAGACGTGTTGCTCAATGATTGAGCATCATCCCCCCACCAATTGCTCAAATTCCGGGCAATATCGGGGTATCGGCCGTGGCCCGAAATCGGAGAATTCCTGTAAAATAAATCTGTTATTGCAAACAGCATACAAGCTGCACTAGATTTGTACTGCAGGACTGGGATATTTCTGGCAATATATGGTTGAATCACCCTGTTTGTCGACTAAACCGAGCCGGGTCGACAGATTTCGCGACATATGAAACCTGCAATCGCGTGCAGATGGCATGCTTCCACGGATTAGGAGCGACATGAAACAGCATGGCTCGACGAGGACCCGGCTCTAATGAGAACGAAAAAGGACTTGGCAAGAGCCGGGAGCAGGCTTGTCATCTTAGTTTCAGCTCATTTTTTACCTCATTAACTGACAAAAGCAGCTCGGGAGCGTATGATGCATAATGAGTTTACGGCGATTATAGAAAAGGATGGAGAATGGTATATTGCCTACTGTCCCGAAGTTCCTGGAGCAAATGGGCAAGGCAAGACGATAGAGGAATGTAAGAAGAGTCTATCGGAAGCTATATCACTTATACTGGAAGACCGGCGTTCGGACGCGATGCGCGGATTACCGGAAGACGCGATTCAAGCTGTCGTCGCAGTCTCATGAAAAGACAAGCCCTTCTAAGGCATTTGCGCCGGTATGGTTGTTACCTCAAGAGAGAAGGCGCTTCTCATTCGCTTTGGATGAACCCGGCGAATGGTTCTCTTGAAACGGTTCCCCGGCACAATGAAATTCCTGAAAAGCTAGCCGGAAAAATATGTAAAGGACTCGGAATAGTCGATCTAAGCAAGAATAAATAGAAAATTCTGCGGATTTGGATGAAGAGCAAGGGAAGCCGTTGCGACGGCATGAGCGTACGGGTCGACCCTTGGGAAGCGTGTACTTCCTCGATCGCCTCGAACGCATGCTCGCCCGTGTGTTGCGGCCACGCAAGGCAGGAAGAAAGGCCAGAGCACCGGCGAAATAGGTAAGGTGTTCCCGGGTTACTGGAAGATGTTGCGCCATCCGATCCCTCGCCGGATGATGTGACGCAACGCCCCCGGCGCACCAATGCGTGCCCTTCGTGGCATGAGCTCTCTATATCATAAATGAAAAAACACAGAAACGCGCAAAATCAACCCCGTCCCCTATTTCACCTGAATCTTTGCACCGTTCGACCGAATCATAGACTTCGCGCGTAGGGTGGCCTTTGCGAGCGATCCGGAGCTATACTGGATGTTGTGTTCGCGCCCCTTTCTGATATACTGAAAATGCTTCATATCCCTGCGCGATTTCGACATCAGCCGGTCTCATGCGGGCGCATGGGCGGACAGGCGCACTTTGCGTTCACCGAAGCGTTGGCCTTGTGGATTGATACGAACCTCTGCGATAGTGGGAGACAATAGGTGAGGGAATTCAGCGTCTTAATTGAAAAAGATGAGGACGGCTATTTTGTTGCCTCTGTCCCGGCCCTTCGTGGATGTCATACTCAGGCAAAGTCTCTCGACATGTTGATGAAAAGAATAAAAGAGGCTATCGAACTTTGCCTCGAGGTGGAAGAGCCGGTATCCAACGAATTTATTGGAGTTCAAAAAGTGGCCGTCAACTGATGACCGATTTCCCAGCCATAACCGGTAATCGACTCATTCGTGTTCTGCGTAAGCTCGGATTTGAAGTTATCCGCGTAAAAGGCAGTCATCACTTCCTCCGCCATCAAGACGGTCGATGCACAGTTGTACCTCAACACAGGGGAGAGAGCATTGGCCGCGGCCTCCTTGTTCAGATTTTACGAGACTGCGATATCACAAAAGAAGAATTACGGGAAAAACTTTGAACGAGCGTGTCGCTACGCACCATACCGGGTCTTTCCGCCGGGAGGTGTCATAAGCTAATCGTTATACCCGAATCCCACCCCGTTCCTCTTCTCCACCCGCAAAATCCGGACATATACTCCCTCTGTCAAGAATCCTGAGCTTGTCGAGGGGGGATAGGTCACCGAAGTTTGACACTTGGCGGCCGATAAATCTATCATAACATATTGGAATCTGGATCAAAGTTGGATTTTGTCGTGTCGGATATGTAGTGTATAATTAAACCATTAATATATTGACATAATGTGCTTAATAATGTATTATG